>JBGCDY010000923.1:0-8881 GCA_045105835.1 Chitinophagales bacterium | reverse complement strand
GTTTGAAATTTTGGTTTTTGTGAATCGACCTATTCTATCGAATTGTCTGTGTTAATGACAGGGTTCTTTTGAAAGGTTGCACAGGAGTTTTGAAAAAATAAAAAAGAGCCATTGAAGATTGGTTTTCTTCAATGGCTCTTTCAATATTAGATTAGTCCGAATAGGCTGCAATTAAACTTGCTCCCTTTACGCCCCATGAAACACCGCATCCCAAATCTCCTTCAAGGTAAAACCCGTCAATTCCGCCAAAGCTGCCAGTACCGCAATCCCACCTGCCACTTGCCACCAAATCTGCTGTTTCCACGTTTTTTCGGGAATCTTCTCGCTCATATCCCCCCCTCCTGTTGCCGTATGACGTTGCATTTGCTCAATCAAATCGGTTGGAATGTGTGAGATTTCCATATCTGTGACTTTGGTTTCCGCCTGTTTTTGGAGGCGATTTTCTTTACGCACACCTTCTGCCTCAATGCCATTGAGGAGTTTTTTGACACTCACCTTGGTTCGCAGTTCACGCACAGCCACAAACTCATCGCCTATTTCTTCCAAAAACAACAAATCTTCATAGTCAAGCACTATTTTTCCTTTGTCATCCACAGGGATTTTTTGAGACACATTTAGCTGACTGAGGCGGGCATGAATGGTGTCAAATTGGGAACGAATAAAAGCCAAAACATCTCGTTTGTTACTTTTGCCCTTGATTTCGATGAAAATCAATCGCTCATTTGGGTCTGCTCTCACCAAAGCATCGCAGTTCCCTTTCTTCAATATCACTCCATTTCGCCAATAATCACGCCCTCTAATAAAGGGATGCACTTTTACAATAAAACGACTCATGATACTGCTTGGCATCACATCGTAATGGTATTGAAAAAACAAATGATTTTCGCTCTTATTGCTCCAATCCAATTTGGGCGGCTTGTCGATTGGAAATGCGCCAGGAATAAAATAGGTGTCTCGAACATCGGGCATTTGGTACGCCAATTCAAAACGCTCCATGATGTCCATGATGTAGAACCGTTCTCGTTCGCTTGGATATTTGGAAGGATCGAGCAATTTGGAGATTTCACGAACGGTCAAAATTCCACGCTTTTTAATCAAGCGCTGAGAACTGATAATTTGATACACGCCCTTGGTGACCCATTCAGGATTCAACACTTGGGTATCTCGCAAGCGACGGTCTTCGCTAAAGTTGAGCATGACTCCTAAATCGTGCAGCAAGTTCACCAAAGTTTGCATACTGTTTCCCTTGAATTCAGGGTCTACTTCTTTGCAAATTCGCTCATAGTCATCGTATTGAATGTAATCCTCATTGTGTTCTTCCAGTCTATTTTTGATGTCAAAATAGCTCTGTGGTAATAAATCATCAATGTGCTTCAATTGGCTAATCGCTCGCCGAATCATGCGCTTCAATTCTCCAATCCCCACATTATTGGCACAAGAAGTCTCTACAAAACCCACGACATTTGGGTATTTGTCCTTGATTTCCCCCTTTGGAATGGACACCTTATGGGTTTCACATTTGTTGATTGCGACCACAATTGGGACATTGCCTGCATAAGACCGAATCAACTTGAGCCAATATTCCAGCTCCGAATCACCATATTTGTCCTCTGCTCTCGGATTGCTGACCAATACATAGGCACTCCTTGAAGTCATAAAAAATTTGTGGGTGGCATGCATGATTTCTTGCCCTCCAAAATCCCAAACGTGCAGTTTGATTTCGTCTCTTCCTCGTCGAATTTGCCAATCTCGGATTTCGATACCATCCGTGAGCATTTCATTTGTGTCGAAATGTCCTGCTGTGACCATATTAATCAGCGAGGTTTTGCCCACAAAACCCGACCCAATAAATATCAATTTGGCTTCGTAAAGGGGTTTGTTCTTTTTGGAAGCCTGCAAATCTTGAATGTACTGGATGATGCTGGCAGGTTCTCGGCCCAATACTTCATCTGGCACATTGAAGCGATTTCCCTTTAGGTTCAAGCCTTTGTTCCATTCTGCTCCGTTTTGATTGCTTTTGAGGCTTTTTAGTTTGACCATTTCATTCGGCAAACTCGACAAATAGTTGCGGCTCAAATCCAATACCCGCAATCGTGAAAGGCTACCAATTTCATTTGGCAGGTTGTTGATTTGGTTGTTTGCCAAATACAATTCTTGCAGTTGCTGCAATTTCCCCATCATATTGGGGAGTGTGTTCAGTTTGTTATTTTCGATATCCAACAATTGCAGCTCGCTCAATTCTCCTATTGCAGCAGGTAGTTTGGTGATGGAATTGCCGTTCAAATAAAATTTTTGCAGTCGCTTCAATTGCCCGATGGATTCATGCAGAGCAGCCAATTTATTGGAGTTGAGATAGAGTTCTCGCAGTTGGGTGAGCTGTTTGATGGCTTTGGGAAGTCCGCTCAATCTGTTTTTGCCGAGGTCAATACGGCGCAAATTTTGAAGCTGTCCCATTTCTCGGGGAAGGCTGCTGATTTGATTGTCACTTAAATCCAATTCTTCTAAACTCCCTAGTAAAGCAATATTTTTAGGAATTTGCAGAATTTGGTTGTTACTCGCATCCAATTTTTCAAGTTGGGTAAACCTACCAATCTCACCTGGCAAAACGGTTAGCCCATTGTTTTGGATATACAACTCCTTCAATTCCCGCAGTTCAAATAATCGAGGGGGTAATTGTGTAAGCGCAAAACTACTTAGGTTCACCACAGTTGCCTTATCGGTGATTGCAGCTTCAATTTTTTCAATGGCCTCTTGGTAGCGTCCTTCCATAGTGATAAATAAATAGGGTTTTGTAACTTACAAAGTTATCAATATTTTTTGTTGTAAAAAACACCCTTAACTTCAAAGCAAATACCTGAGTAATTTTGAAGGGTGAATTATGGATTCCGAATAAAAAAATCGTACCCCTGATTAAAATGTGGAGCTAACTTTGAAGCCTGTTAAACGCTACGCTTTGTTTTAGCAAAATGCTTTTTACTAAAAAAAATAGTCTAAAAATCACTTCCTTTTTTCATTTCAAAAAACTGATAATCAAACAAAAAAACATTCTTCAAAGAAGTACTTTTATTTTTTTCTTAGCAAATAGACTAAAAAAATTAGTTTTTTAGCCAAAAATGTTAGTATATTTGTATCGTGAAGCTAATAACAGTAGCATTTTTTCTATTCAACCTCCAAAACCTTTGAATTATGTTTCCAACAGTAACAGAAAAAAAAGTATTGCTTGATTTTAGAGCAGCCAGTATGATTGTGATGATGGTCATCCTCACCAATGGGTTTACATATGCCCTCTTCAACAAAAATGCGGCGGCAGGGAGTATTGCAGGCGCAAGCCCAGTTGTAAGCGAACAACTTTATCTACTTGACCAAGCCAGTGTGTTTGTGAGTGATGTGGATAAGTTTGAACAAAAAGTACGAGAAGTAGCCAATCAACTTTCGGTTCCTCCTGAATGGTTGATGGCGGTAATGTACAGTGAATCCAAATTTGATGCTTCGGTGTCGAATCACAGAGGAAGTGGCGCAACGGGTCTGATTCAATGGATGCCCACGACTGCCAAGGATTTTGACATTACGGTAGAAAAACTCCGCAACCTGAACCACACCGAACAGCTCGATTATGTATATGACTATCTTGACCGTGTTCGCCGCAAGTACAAACAATACGAAACTTTGACCGAATTGTATTTGGCGATTTTGTACCCAAGAGCGATTCCCGAAGATTATTGTTACACAATGTATGCGAAACCTTCTGAGGCGTATAAACTAAACGTGGGTTTGGATATTGACAAGGATGGACGTGTGACGGTGAAAGACATCGACGACAGAATGAAAAAAATGTATCCTACGGCTTATATGGCAGAACGTCAAACAGGGACTGTTTGGAGTTTCTTGGGATTTTAAGCCATTGTAGGAAACATAAAATAAATTCAAAGCTCAAATCTAAGTTTAGTTAAATCTTATAGAACTATAAATTGAATTTCAATACCAACCCCTTCATTTTCTTGGTTGAAAAGTGAGGGGGTTTTTGATTTTATTCTTCCAGTTTATTAGTCACCACCATTCCTTTCTTGAATGATAGTGTAATTTTTTCTTTCTCTTTTCGCAGCCTTCTTTTTCCTTTCCGTTTTCTTCTTGACTGAAACAACCTTGCTTCAAAAAGAGAAAGCCCAGAATCAAATCCTTTTTGAATTCCCGTCAACTCTTTATGATACCAATCTGCAAATATTCTCCCTCTCACAACTGTAGCCTCTAAGTCGTTTTCATGAAATAGTTCCAGTATGTTTTCTTCTCTTGAAGGCTCCAGAATTGAAGAGTAACCAAGAATCTCCCCTGAAGATAAGCTATCATTTTGTAATCGCTGAAAAACTGGACAAGTAAATATTTTCTCCAAAAACAAGCTATCATTTTCCAGCCGCCAAATAGCTTGATAAGCTCTCCAACAACCACTGTTTGGTGCAGTCAATAGCGTCAGTCCAAAAGGTCGGCATTGCAGTTCCAAATCTTCAAGCGGAAAAGATTTTAGATAAACGGTGTCTCCTTCAATGAGTAATAGGTCAGGGTCTTGGATTGTGGCAAAGACACCTAACACAAATAAAGGTAAGAATACAAAGACAATATTTTTCAAACTCATGGCAACTTAATGAGAAACACTATTGGAAAATACATTGATGATGATAACGCCAACAATAATACAACCCATTCCAATAAGGGCAGGTAGGTCAAGACTTTGTTTGAATAGGAAAAAACCTATTATTCCAATTAATACAATTCCTACTGCACTCCATATAGCATAAGCAATGGCTATTGGAATGGTTTTTAGGGTAAGTGACAGGAAGTAAAAAGAGGTGACGTATCCAAAAAACATAACGATGGTCGGTAGTAGTTTCGTATATCCTTCTGAAGACTTCAAGGAAGTGGTAGCAACCGTTTCTAAAATGATTGCCAATGCCAAATATATCCATTTCATAGTTGTACTTAAAAACTCTTTTGTGTTAAATTATGGGGTAAATGTTCTCAATTTAGCACAAAGGTACGTTTTCTATTTCTCTAATTTAACAACTAAAAAGCCACAAATTTATCTCCCATATAGTGCTTCAAATTCCATTTTTTGGTGGTATTCAAAGCTCTTTCCAAGCAAAGAAATTTTTGGTCTGTATGGTTTTGAAGTACTCAACAGTTGTATCTGCCAAATCTTGATTTTTTTGAAACTTCGGATGGTTTTCTACCTCACAAAAAAAAATGCACTTTTCTATAATTCAGAAAAGTGCATTTTTATTGTATCGTTTATTTTTATTCGGTTACTCCATTACTCCTTCACCAATCTTTGGCTCACTTGACCATTTTCGCTACTCACACTCAACAAATACACTCCACTGCTCAACATCTGCGTATCCAAAGAAATTGTATTCATCCCGCTTGCAGTAGTTTCAATGCTCTGTGACAAAACCACCTGACCTGTCACATTGTAAAGCGAAATCTGAACCAACTCATCTTTTGCAGCCATAAAACTGACTCCTAAAACGTCTTTTGCAGGGACAGGATATACTTGAATAAGCTCCAAATCTGTTATTTCACCTCTTTGCAATGACAGAACAGGGAAAGTCGTCGATAAGCCATTGAAGTCGTATTGGGTCAATTGGTAGTAGGTCAATCCAGCAGGCGCATTTCTATCCAAAAACTCATACGATTGAAGGTTCTGACTTTCTCCTTGACTCTTTATAGCCCCAATTTCTTCGTAGTTTTTGCCGTCTGTAGAGCGAGATATTTGAAAATAATCATTGTCCAATTCTGTTGCAGTCACCCATTGCAGCCTATTTCCAGCCGTCAAAACTTCTCCTTCAAAACTAAGTAGCTCAATCGGATTTTTAGTACATTCAAAAATATCACTCACAATAGCACCTGTACAACCAAAGCCATCCTCTACATTGAAGTCGTAACGGTTGTCATTTCCGTCTGCATAGGTCACGGTGATGGCTTCGTCACCAAAGCTATATGTTCCTGCATAATCGCCTGTGATGGAGTACGTAGCTGTATTGTCTAATTCTGGCAAACCACCTTCTAATTGAAAACTTACGTAATAATCACCTGTTGCTAAATCACAATATTCATCAATCATGAAGGTAATTGGTGCTAAGAATGCCACTTCAACAGGTGGGCTTACCTTCAAACAAACATCAGTAAAGTTTGGCGTTCCTGTTCCGTCGTCGCTACCTACGACTGTTGAAATGTACATAGAAATTCCTTGTGGAATTCCACCATTGTTCAAAAAATTACCGTCTGTACTCGTCGCAAATATGGTAAACCCATCCATGGTCACATCTCCATCAGGACTATTGTGCACCACAAAAATGGCTACATTTCCATCTGCTGTTACTACATCATTTGAAGTCGCCACAATCGTTCCTCCTTCACAAACCATTGCTGGATTTGCACTCACACTGCCAGCCTCAGAAGCATCTGATAAAAATAGTGTTGCTTCTGTCTGTTCTGTTCCTTCACAGCCCAAACTGGCATCAAAGCGAATGGTGATGTCTTCAATTCCTTCCAAAACACCATCGTCAATTCCTACAATATCAAGGCTTGTAGTATTTTCTCCTGCTGGAATGACCACAATTGCGGGGATACTTGTATAGTCCACGCCGTTTTCGGCAGAGCCACTAATTTCCAAATCTATCACCAATTCTTCTGCCAATACGGTACTGGAAGTAAAAGTGAATGTACCATCCAAACATCCTTCTACTGCGGTATCCGTACCAATTGAAGTACTTGCCGAAACCGAAACTACATCGGTATTCAAACTTCCTGCCTCCAAAAATACTCCTGAGTCCCAAACAGGGTCTCCTGAATCTGCAATGGCTAATTTCAAATGATAACTTTGACAAGGCACCACATCTACTTGAACCAATAAAGGCGTAGTGAATCCATCATACTGAACTGTCGTAGTCGGGTCAATCGGAAAATCTCCCGTTCCATTGTTCACATAAAACTCACTGTTCAAATCATCGTTTACCGTATCTATCGAAACAGGAACATCTGTACCAGGAACCAATGCAATGTTTCGGTTCTCATAGAGTCCTCCTGTTGGGTTTGGGCCTGTGATGAAAAAAGCAAAAACATCATTGAAATCCAAATCTACCCATTCCAAATACTCCTCAGACCCAAACACATAGGTAAAAGTCAGTGTGTTCGATGCTGGAACAAAGTCAAACTCCAAAACACAAGCATCAAAAGTGGTTTGATTCACAATTGCGGACAAATCCGAATCGCCATCTCCTCCATTGTCAGTCTGTGCACCTGAATCATTATTCGGTCCTACGGCATTGTCGATAGAGCCTGTTGTAAGCACAATACCATTGTCAATTCCAATATTAGAATTTGTCCCATCAAAAGTGCCATAAGCCACTTCTGGGCAGTTTATCTCCACATTCGTAACAGTTACACCTGCTCCCAAGAAATTTTCAATTACCTCTTGTGACGCTTGACCTCCAGTCACTTCCAATTGCGCCTGCAATGAATGAAAGCTAAATATCAATACAAAAGTGAAGCTTAACAGTTTGATGGTAAATAGATTCTTTTGCATCTAATGTTTTTTTAAGTTGAATAAATGGTAGCCCCAAATATATAGAAAACTCTTGGTTCGTCATCGAAATAGACCAAATATCTGCAAAAACTATCAATAGGATGACGAGTAAGACAATAAATTCAATGACAAACCTTTAGCCTTGTGAAAAGAGGTATTCAAAGCCTTAGAGGCTTCCGATATACTTGGTATGATTTTCAAGAACCTTGATTCTTTCACTTCAAAACTCACACAAAATTAATCTCCCTCTTTTAGGCAAATAACTAATAAACTAGCTATATTGTAGAATCAATTGAACTAAAACCACGTACTATTTTTACTTTAATTTTTTACTGATTACCCTATTATATGCCTGCAAAGATATTGGTTGTTGATGATGAGCCAGATTTGGAAATACTTATTCGCCGAAAATTCAGACGAAAAATTCGAGCAAATGAGATGGAACTGCTTTTTGCTCGCAATGGATTGGAAGCACTTGAATTGTTGAAGGAACATCCAGATGTGGATTTGGTGGTGACAGACATCAACATGCCCGAAATGGATGGCATGACCTTATTGAATGAAATCAACAATTTGGACATCATCGTAAAATCGGTGGTCATGTCTGCCTATGGCGACCTTGACAATATTCGCATCGCCATGAATAGAGGTGCTTTTGACTTCATTACCAAGCCTATAGACTTCAAAGACCTCGAAATTACGATTGACAAAAGTCTTGCAGAGGTGGCTTTGTTGAAGAAAGGGTTTTCGGCAAGTCAAGAATTTCAGGCAGAAAAAGACCGTCGTTTGCGGGCGGAAACTTCTCGTCGCTTCAAAGAACAATTTCTGGCAAACATGAGCCATGAAATTAGAACTCCCATGAATGCCGTTGTGGGCATTACCAATCTGCTCCTCAAAAAATCACCCCGTCCAGACCAAACAGAATACCTACAAATTGTCCAGCAATCAGCACATAACCTCTTGGTTATCATCAACGATATTTTGGACTTGTCGAAAATTGAAGCGGGGAAAATGGACTTGGAACACAAGCCTTTTTCGATTCAAAATGCCTTGCGGAATGTAACCAAAATGCTGGATTTTAAGGCAAAAGAAAAGGGACTTAAACTTTTATTAGAGGTTGATGAGAATATTCCCAATGCAGTGTTGGGAGATGTGGCTCGTTTAGGGCAAGTCTTGATGAACTTGGTCGGAAATGCCATCAAATTCACCGAAAAAGGGGAAGTCCGTATCACTGCAAATGCAGTATCATCAAAAAATGATTCAGACAAAACTTCCGTCTTTTTTGCCGTTAAGGATACAGGAATT
>JBGCDY010000922.1:0-5015 GCA_045105835.1 Chitinophagales bacterium | reverse complement strand
CACCTGTTATTGATGGTGGGTTATGGAGCGATTTTCTTTTTCACTCTGCGTCATTTGAACTTGAAGTAATAGAAAACGGAGTATTGCCTAAGTAAGTGAGAAGACAGAAGTAGGGTGTGAGAAGTGAGACTTTAAACTCCTTATTATCAAAAAAAGGATATTATTGATTGATTTAATCTTGCTCTACTGCTTAAAACTCAAAAAACAAGTTTTGTATTTGAAGTTTTTAAGCATGTGGACAAAAGGTAGTTTTTCATTTTAATTCCTATTTTAATTTTCATTCGTTATCGAAGACTTCAATACTGCACAAAATTATTCACCATTGAGTAAACGCTATTACTTCATAATCATTCCTGTACTTGCTGCAATAATATTGCTGGTTTGTCTCTCGTATGAAGACCTATCGTATCATTTTATGAACTACAACGAAGGAAAATCCATCACCTATCCACCACCACCCTCCAATTTTGTATCGGTCAAAAATGGTGCTTTTGTAGTCAATGAGCAGCCCTATTATTTTTTGGGTGCAAACTTTTGGGCAGCCATGAACTTGGCTTCAAAGGGAGTAGGAGGAGACCGAGAACGCCTAATCCGTGAACTCGACCACCTTCAATCTTTGGGGATTAAAAACCTCCGCATCATGGCAGCAAGCGAAGGTCCGAATACCGAACCTTGGCGAGCCGTTCCAGCCGTTCAGGTTTCACCAGGCGTTTACGATGAAGACCTCTTGGATGGTTTAGATTTTGTGCTTTCCGAAATGGGCAAACGGGGAATGTATGCCGTGATGTGTTTGAACAATTATTGGCCCTGGACGGGAGGAATGGGACAGTACCAAGCATGGTTCAGCGACACCAAACAAATTCCCTATCCTCCACCCGCAGAAGGGGGAAATTGGCTGACCTATATGCGCTTTTCGTCCCAGTTCTTCAAAAACAAAAAAGCCATTGCAGCCTACGAAGCATACATCCAAATGCTCATTCAGCGAAGCAACAATTACACAGGCTTGATCTACAAAGACGACCCCACCATTTTTTCTTGGCAGTTGGCAAACGAACCCCGTGGCGTATTGGTCGGCAATGCCTATTACCGTTGGATAAAAAACACTGCAAGGTTCATCAAAAAACTGGACTCCAAGCATTTGGTGTCTGTGGGAAGTGAAGGCAATGCCGTAGTACCTTTCAGTCGCAAATTCAAAAAAGAAAACTACTTCAAAGAGATAGACTACACGACTGCCCACATTTGGGCGCAAAACTGGACTTGGTACGATCCCACACAAGCCGAAAAAGACTTCGACAAAGCACTCACAAAAGCCAAAAAATACCTCCTGAATCACATCGAAATGGCGGAAAAATTGGGGAAGCCGATTGTTTTAGAAGAATTTGGCTTGGCGCGTGATGAAGGAAGCTATGACTCCGATTCTCCCACAAAATGGCGAGACAGATATTTCCGAGAACTGTTCACCATGATGCACGATTTGGCACAAAAAAAACGAGCCATTGCAGGCTGCAATATTTGGGCATGGTCGGGTGAAGGTCGCCCCCGAATCCCCAAAGCCGTTTGGAAAATGGGGGATGATTTTACGGGAGATCCACCTTTTGAACATCAAGGTTGGTATTCGGTCTATGATACTGATACGAGTACATTGGAGCTTTGTAAAGAGTTTGCAGGTAAAATGGAGGGGTTGGAGTGATGGGGAATTTCCAAAATTTGATTTTTCTTACTTCCTAATATGAATTGTTAATTGAAATGTTTTATCTTTGAAATGGAAACAAAATAGTAAGAAATATGCTTGTAAAAGAACGTATTATTTCTGAATTGAATCAACTTACTATTGATAAATTGGAGATTGTATTGCAATTTATCAAATTACAAAAATCGTTGGAAAATACAATAATTGCTAATTATATTGCAAGCGAAAGCAGCTTAAAAAAAGATTGGCTGAAACCAGTAGAAGATGAAGCATGGCAAGATTTGTAAAAGGAGATGTGGTCGTAGTACCCTTTCCGTATTCTGATTTGAGTGATGTTCGCTGAAGACCTGCCTTGGTGATTGCAAACTTATAAGGAGACGATTTGATTTTATGTCAAATTACAAGTCGTTCTATAAGGGATGAATATGCTATTGAGTTGAGAGAAAGAGATTTTGAAGAAGGAAGTCTAAGACAAATCTCCAATATTCGACCAAATTGTATTTTTACGGCTGATAGTCATATTGTTTTATACAAGGCTGGTAAAATAAAAATGACGAAATTAAAGGATGTTGTAGATACCGTTGTTAGGATTTTAAGGAGTTAGTCCCTTCAAAAAATCATCCAAACTCTGCAATTTCTTTCCCGTTCTCTTTGCTTCTTTTACCTCCAATAAACCTACTCGAATCCCTTCTATCACCTCCAATTTATTCAAAAGCTTTTGATATTGAAGCTCCAATTTCTGAATAGTAGACTTCATCTCAAAATATTCCTTCTCTGAAATGGTAATAGTTTTCATACAGATTTTTTTTAGATTATCTACTTTCTCAAACAAGCCTTTTCCCCTTTTCGTTCTAATCCGCCAACAAATTTTGTATTTTTGGTTTCGCAAAATTTCACCAAACCATTCTTACAATGATGTTGAGGCATACCATATATTTCTTAGCCATTTGTTGTGTATTGTTAACTTCCTGCAATTCAGGCGAACCAACAGGTACAAAAAACGAAACTTCCAAAGCCACATCAGGAGTCTCAACCTCAAACGCCTCCAAACTCTTCACCTTCTTACCTCCCGAAAAAACAGGCATCGAATTCACCAATACCATCAAACAAAGTCCAGACATCAACATTATTTACTACGATTACCTCTTCACAGGAGGAGGTGTAGCCGTTGCAGACTTCAATAAGGATGGATTGCAGGATGTCTATTTTACAGGCAATTTTACACCGAATAAACTATACCTAAACAAAGGCGGCTTTCAGTTTGAAGACATTACCGACAAGGCGGGTGTAGATGCTTGGTATGTATTGCCCGATGGCAAAAAACGAAGCACTTGGTCAAGTGGCGTTACGATTGTGGATATCAACAAGGATGGATGGCTCGATATTTATGTCTGCAAATCGGGGCCTTACAACAGTGATGAGGCACGAAGGAATTTACTCTTTGTGAACAACGGAGACCTTACCTTCACCGAGCGAGCCAAGGAATATGGAGTGGATGATACAGGGCATTCGACCCAAGCGACTTTCTTTGATTACGACAAAGATGGAGACTTGGATTTGTATGTGCTCAACCATGCGGTTTACTTCACCAACATCAGTATGGGGGAGGCTTTTCTGCGAACCGACCAAGATAGAGCTGAATTGCAGAAGGTGAGTAGTCATTTTTATGAAAACCAAGGAAACGGCAAGTTTAAAGAGGTGACAGGCAAGGCAGGATTACTGCGCTATGGGTATGGTTTAGGAGTTGTAGCAAGCGACTTAAACAATGATGGTTGGACAGATTTGTATGTTTCTTGTGATTTTTCGACACCCGACTACCTGTTCATTAACAACAAAGATGGAACTTTCAGAGATGCCATCAAAGAAATGACAGGGCATATTTCTTACTACGGAATGGGCTGCGACATTGCAGACATCAACAATGATACCTATCCCGAAATCAGCGTAGTCGATATGACCGCCGAAGACCGTTACCGTTCCAAAACTTTGATGCCTTCAATGGACAGTCGCCTATTTTGGTCCTTAATCAACGACCACAACCTCCACCACCAATACATGTTCAATACCTTCCAACTTAATAATGGGAATGGCACTTTTAGTGAAATATCTCAGTTGGCAGGCTTGCACAAATCTGATTGGAGTTGGGCGAACCTGATGGCAGATTTTGACAATGATGGTTACAAAGACATTCTGATTACCAACGGCTTCAAACAAGACACCAAAGACAATGATTTCTTGACAAAGATTCGAGAACGCAAACAAGCTTTGGGGGTGAAGAAAATTCCGAAAGAGGAAGTCATGGATTGGGTCAGCAAAATGAAGTCCCACAAAACCAAAAACTTCATCTACAAAAACAATGGCGACCTCACCTTCTCCAAAAAAGTAAATGAATGGGGCTTGGATAAAGCCAGCTTCTCTAATGGGGCAGCTTACGTAGATTTGGACAATGATGGAGATTTGGATTTGTTGGTCAACAATATTGACGAACCCGCTTTCGTGCTGCAAAACCATGCCGTAGAACAACAAAAAGGCAATTTTCTCCGCATACAACTGGAGGGAAATGAGGGGAATATTTTGGGCTTGAATGCCAAGGTGAAAGTAAGCGTCAATGGTGAACAACAATTTATCGAACATACTTTGACAAGAGGTTATCAATCTTCTTGTGATAATTTGCTCCATTTTGGAATTGGCAAAGCTGCAAAGGTGACTGCGATTGAAGTCGTCTGGGGAAATGGTCGTCAACAAAGTTTGACCGATATTGAAGCCAACCAAACGATTACTTTGAAGCAAGCAGATGCAAACGAAACGCCTGCAATTGCGAAAGTCAAAACACAATTCTCCAACATTACCGCCCAAACAGGACTGAGTTTCAAACATTCCGAAAATGAATACGATGATTTTGCCAAAGAAATTCTTTTACCCCAAAAGCAATCTGCCAATGGCCCTTTTATGGAAGTGGGCGATGTGAATGGGGATGGTTTGGAGGACTGCATGATTGGAGGGGCAAAAGGACAAGCGGCGGTCTTGTACTTGCAGCAAAAAAATGGCAAATTCTCCAAAGCAAAATCCAAGGCTTGGGAAACTGACAAAGCTTGTGAAGATATGGGAATTGCTTTTTTCGATGCGGATGGCGACAAGGATTTGGATGTGTATGTGGTTAGTGGAGGTGGAGGAGATGTTGAAGCGGGAAGTGCAAATTTGCAGGACAGGTTGTACCTGAATGATGGCAAAGGGAATTTTACCAAAGCTAAAGATGCTTTGCCCAAAATGTTGGTAAGTGGTCAAGTGGTTGCCCCACAAGATTTTGATGGGGATGGAGATATGG
>JBGCDY010000921.1:0-4396 GCA_045105835.1 Chitinophagales bacterium | reverse complement strand
AATAAAACATCTCCTACCATTTCACGCATTACAATACAACCATGCATTGTTTCGACTGATGCTCTTTCTTTCAGATGTTTCTTTAGAATCTCAAAGGTGTTTTCACTTTGCTTATCCACCAATACCTGAAAAGCATAACATCTTACTGCGGGGCTTTTGTGGTCGGTCAAAAGAATCAACTCTTCTTCCAAAGCAACTTCCTTCAATTCTTTAAAAGCAATCCATTGAGGAGAAGTTACTGCACTGTAACCTATTGACCTGCCAGTGAACATCTCTCCCTCCGCCATACGTTCTGCTATGGCTTCAATTTCGGGACGAACTTCTTCAATGACAACATCCTGCCCATAAATATTCAAAACGAACCCAAATATCAAGAGGCATTGCAGCCCAATTTTTAAACTTGTTTTTAGCATCTCTCTATTTTTTAAAAGCTCCATGAATTTGTGGATTGCCTTCATTCCGTTCCACTATTTGTTTGATTTTCACAATTTTCCACTCCCCTCCTATTTCTTCCAATTCAAACTCATATTTACCATAAGAATGATAAAAATCGTTGGTGAGAGTGCTGAATCGCTGTATTTCAAAGCTGCAATTACAGAAAATTTCCTCTCCATTTACTTCAATTTCATAGTCGGCATAAGAATGATGAGTACGTAGGTTCTCCAAGCCTATTTTTCGCAATGCGATGTAATCCGTACTTTTGATGATTGCAGGTTTGGTTTTCCTAAAACTGGAATAGTCGGTGTATATTTCATCCGCCAAACAAGCCTTCATTAGCGTCCAGTTTTTGGTGTCAAAAGAAGTGGCAAATTGTTGTAAGGTCTTGATTATTGGGTTCATATCTTTTTATTCAAGTCGTCAAGTAATATAGCACAATTGACTGATATACGCAATTTTGTTTTGACACTATATATTCACCACCTTCACAGAACTCAACTTCCCTTCACCTCCTGCCATCAAACCCACGATTTTTGAATCTTCCAAAGTCAAATCCACTACTATCAAGCTCGGTGAAGGGTTTTCCATCCATTGACCTTGCGCAATCAAAAAATGTTCTTGTTTGAGGTGCAACACATCGTATAGATAACACGCCAAAGGGCCTGCCGCCATTCCCGTTCCCGCTTCTTCTTCAATCCCATATCGAGGCGCAAACATTCTAGTCTGCACATCCTTTTCTGCACTTTTCACAGTAGGCGTAAAAACATAATAACCAATCAAATCGAACTCCTCACTCACCTTTGAAATTAGGTCAGAATTAGCTTGAAGCCCCTTCAATATTTGGGTGTTTTTGACAGGAACAAGTAGAAAGGAATTGCCCGTATTGACCACCAAAATAGGTGCATTTGGCAATAAGTCGGATTCTTTCAAAGCCAAAGATTGCAGCACCTCTTCCTTTTTTGCAGCCGAAATCTCGGTATAATTGGGGGCAGTTTGTTCCATAAATGCCAAATCTCCCACCATTTTTATTTCTCTTCGTCCATCAACAGTTTCCTTTGAAGTGTTTGCCTCTTTGATTTTTCCGAGTTGTTTGAGGTAAGAAAAGGTCGCAATCGTGGCATGTCCGCAGTGAGCGATTTGCCTATTGGGGGTAAAAAAATCGAGCTTGAAATCTGCGGTTTGGGACTTTGATACAAAAGCTGTTTCTGACAAACCTACTTGGGCTGCAACCGCCAATTTTTGGTCGTGGGTCAAATCGTCGGCATCCAATACTACTCCTGCGGGATTTCCACCTTGATTGTTTTCTACGAAGGCGTTTAGAATCTGTACTTCAATTGATTGTAAGTTGTTCATTGTTGATTTTTTTTGAGTAAAATAATTCAATCAACCAATGGACGCAAGAATTGTAATAAAGACGCAAACGATGAGGAAAAATATTTTAAATGAGGTTTTGATAATCAAAAAATCTGTGCCTCTGTGCCTCTGAGCCTCTGTGTTCAACGTGAACGGCACAAACTATTGTTATCCATGATCCACAATATTCCCCAAAGAATCCGTCTCCACATTGTCACAATCCTTCACCAAATCCTTCAATTTTTCTTTGGCTCTTTGCACCCTTGACTTTGTGCCAGAGTAAGAAATTCCCAAATACTCGGCTAATTCTTTCTGCGAATAATCCTTGAAAACGGTCAGTAGCAAGGCTTCTTTGTATTTATCAGGCAATTGACCGATTTTGCTATTGATACAATTGGACAAACCTTCAAAAAGCGGCTCCTCCTCTTCTGCCAACAAGTCCAGCTCTTCAATTGAAGCATGAGGATTGGACTTCTGTTTCCGAAAAAAATCGGTGATGGTATTTCTGGTGATTTGATACACCCATGAGGTGAGTTTTGTGCAGTCCTTGAGCGTATGTACCTTCAATTGGATTTTCACAAACACTTCTTGCAGAATGTCTTCACTCGCTGATGTATCTTTCACTTTGCCAAAAATAAACTTTTGCAGTTCTTGGTGGAGGTCTTTCCAAATGTCTTGAATGGCTGTGTTCATCTTGTGCTTTTTTATAGGAGTCAGGAAATTTCATTCCTCCTATCAATACTTTTATCACTTCAAAAGTTTTCCCTTCTGTCAACAAAAATAGGCGCAACACTCTTTGGTATTGCGCCTATTCTATACTTTGTAAAATATTGATTATTTACGTTTTGTTTTCACCCTAATCGTTTGTGTAGTAACGATTCCGCCTGTCAATCCGCTGATTAAAAAATCTACAAAACCGAGGCGTGTCACTACGGCACAATTCCCATCGGCAGGTGTGTTAACCGCCGTTCTTCCCATCGGAAAGAGTCCCCAAAACAACCAAACTTGTTTTCCTTGTGCATAGGTATATTCCTGGCCCTGTGTTTCTTGATAAGTGCCTACAGGTGTTTTGGTCATCATACACGATGAGAGACAGACCATAATACAAAGGCTCACCATCAAAGGCATCATACTTGTTTTCAATTTATTCATATTCTACAATTTTTATTTTGATAACATCCTTTTTGAATGTCGCCCAAAAGTAGAAATTAGTAGGAGAATGTCAAAACAAGTACTTATCAAAAAAAACACTTGTAGTGTTATTTAACATTATTTGGTTCTTGCCTCATTTCCTTCTTCAACAAATCCACCAAATAGTTAGCTTCTGCATCGTCCAAACCCAAGCCAAAAGAATAGGTCTTCATGCCATAATCAAATTTGATTTTTCCTTCCCCTGCTCCCCAATAATGCAAACTATGTCGTTTATCCCTCCAATTGACTTTGATTTCATTGAAGCGAATATTTTTGATTTCTTGCATGTTCAATACCTTTTTGATGCCTATTCCGAAAATGGTTTTATTGAATTTTACTTGGTTCTTTGTAATCAAAAAAGTTTCTTTTCCGAAGTAGCCCCAAAGCAGCAATCCAATCACAAATATGCCTCCAATAGTCCACAATACTAGCCAAAGCATTAAAAACCACTCTATTCCATTTGGGTCAGAGTCGTTAGAAAAGAGTAAATTAGACACTCCATCAAATCCCGTTATCCAGCCACCCAGCCAGGCTGTTCCAAATAAAAGAACGAACCAGTTGGTAAGAGAAGGAACGGTGACTTGAATCCCTTCAAAGGAAGTATAAATTTTTGCCTTGCCATTGTTTGTGCTTTCCATAGGTGCGAATGTTTTGTTGACTTCAATAAATATCACTTCTTGCTTCTTTATCAATCTTCTCCGTATGATACCAACTGTTTATTCACAAAAAAAAGTTCCCAAACTTTGCGTTTACTCTTCTGTATCACCTAATATTTCTCCCAAAGCTTTCAGTCTTTCTTCAATTGCCTCATGTGAAGGAAGAAACTTAGCTAAATCTTCAGGTAGTTTTTTCATTTTCACCAGATAGTTTTACTGTATCATTTCGTCCAACTAATTTCTGCAACCAATGGTTGCAGTTTTTCATTCGTCTGTAAATCAAATAAAAAGCAGCTATATGTTTAAATTTAAAGTTGCATTTTACTCCTTCAATAACTTCACAACCCGTCTTTCTTCTCCAACCTTCAATACACAAATATACACTCCATCCACCAAATCACAAGGCTTGAAAGTCACCCAATAAGAACCTGCATTTTGAAGTTGATTGTTTACCAAGTGTTGTACCGTTTTGCCAGTCAAATCGTAAATGCTCAATGTTACGGGACTGTCGTTTTGCGGCAAAAAATACTCGAGTGTGGTGGACTGATGGAAGGGATTGGGATATACGTTGGCGGTGAGTTCAGCCATTGAAGTCTTGGAAGCAGTTGCCTCCGTGTTTTCTTCTTTTGAAGTAACCTGAACCAAAGGAGCAGCATTACAAGCCTCCAAAATTGCAGCAAAAACGCCTCCTGTTTCCACCTCAAAACCCGCCTCTAATTGCACAGAGTTGGCAGCTTGAAAGGTGACTGTTTGACCAT
>JBGCDY010000920.1:0-2170 GCA_045105835.1 Chitinophagales bacterium | reverse complement strand
GATTTGCTTTCCGTATAATTCCCTTGCCATCCGAAATAGCAATTCCAACAGGATTGTAGTCATATAAATTCCGAAACATATTTTCACTTTCACGGGTATTGTGCAGTATGTGCTCGTATATCAAGACGAGCCCAAACATTTTGTAAGAAAGGACAAGATAAAAACAAATAATACATCATTTTCCAACAAAATTCATCACATAAGAATCAAGAAAGAATAGCAAAAAAAAGGGTATAAAGTCAAACATATACAACAAGAGAAACATACCCATATATGCTACAAAAAACAGGAAAGATACTGACCGTGCTTCCAGTAGATAAATGAAACCAGAAATGCTTACCGCAATCAATAAGAAGTGTAAATGTGCTTTTTCTCCAAGCCAAAACGACAATAAAGGAATCACTATCAGAAAGTACCCAAGTATCAATGTACTCGAAATATTGTACTGATAACGTGAGTTAAACCAAAGAGCAACAGAACAAACAACGGGGAAAGAGAATAGAATATTGACTAATAACTGATTAAATACCAACAGTCCTGTGTAATGAATCAGTAGAATAATAGTAGGAATAAGAATACCAAAAATGGCATCTAAATTTAAGATGCGTATTCTAAATACAATGTCTTTTTTTTCATTTTCCTTCACCCCAATATCAAGGCAACGTAGTACAGTATCTTTAATATTCATGTGGATTTATCTTAGCCAAGTCTTCATGGCTTCAAGCTTCTAAAATTATGCCATTTATGAAAACAACCCAATGACACTTTAGTCTACTTAGATTCTGAGAATAGGGTTTAGGACAAAAATACTTCTAAAATTCTACTTTTTGCCATTTATGGATTTTTTTGCAGAGAATGAATCCTTTATAAAACTAAAACTTAAAAGATTCTCTACCTCGACAATAAAGTGTCAAAGAATCCCTTATTTCTTATGTCTGCTGTCTTTCTTCTTACCCTTCATTCAGGCAATATTTCCTTTTAGTTTAGTATCTTTATGAAAGACTTTTTATCAAATTTTCAATACAATTGCAGTGAAATAAAATAAGGTTCTGGTTCTTTTTTTGCTAAAATGCTTACCGCCTTAGCATTAAGAAACACGGCTCTTGTTTTTAACAAAAAAACCTCATCACTCCAGATCAATTCATTAGATACACCCATTGTTTCTATTTGAATTTATGCACTCCACAAAACCTATGCTGTTCAATCTATTTGAAGACATATACCATCGAGGTATAAAATGCACAACATGAAAAAATATCTACTCTTTATAGCATTGTTATTTGCAAACGCTTTATTTTCAGAAGCCATCGCTCAGATTTACAATATGAGTGATTTGTTGGTGAACGACAATACTGGAACGCTTTACGATTCAGGAGGTCCTGCTGCCGACTATAGCAACGGAGAGTTTCTAAACTTTACGATATGTCCTCAGAATTTTGGTGGGTGCATTCTAATAGATTTCACCAGTTTTGAAATGAAAGCAGGTGATATACTCGAAATATATGATGGAACAGGCATTGCAGCCAGTCTCACCAAAGGAGCCGCTCCTGTCTCTTTTGTGATATACAATAGCTGCGCAACCATTCGATTTACCTCCAATAATCTAAGTACAGATGCAGGTTGGGGATTGTCTTGGGCAACGGATAGTGACTGCCCCCCACCTGCTCCAAATGATTGTATCAGAGCCGTTCCTGTCTGCAATAATGGAGTGCTCAACTTCAATAGTTTTGGTCCTGGCAATGATGATTTTGCCAGTACCCTTAATGACAAAGGCTGCCTAACAGGAAACGAACACCAATCAGCATGGTACCAAATCAAAATTGGAGACCATCCGACAGCTGGAGGATTTTTAGAGTTTATTTTAACTCCAAAGGCAGGTGCTGCCGAAGACTACGATTTTGCTATTTATGGTCCTAACCTAACTTGTGACCATTTGGGAGCTCCTATACGCTGTTCTTATGCCGATGACAACTGTCATTTCTGCCCTGAAACAGGGCTTGGCAACAATGCTGTCGATACTTGGGAAGGAGCTGTGGATGACGAAACAGGGGCACCTTCTGATGGTTTTGTAGCTGCACTTCCTGTTCAATCAGGTCAGGTTTACTTTTTGTTAATAGACAACTTCAATTCAAGCTTTGAAGGTTTTGATTTGGCTTGGGGAGCAGATGTT
>JBGCDY010000919.1:0-2348 GCA_045105835.1 Chitinophagales bacterium | reverse complement strand
GGAATTAGAACATTGGTTATTAATTTATTACAAAGAAAAAATGTGAAAAACCGTATCGCTCAATTAGAGTATTTTCAAGACAATTTTGAGGCATTACTCAAATGGCTTAGAAACATAAAATTTTTATAAGAATGCCCTTTACTTTTGTTAGAAAGCAGTAAAAAATCCAATCTAAATTCATCGAAATCTTATATCTTTGAATGTGATACAACTCGGTATTCTATACCTTATTCCAAGCCACATAAAAATTGAAGCAAGTGAAAGACCCAATCAATATTTTCCTCTCTTATGCCAAAGAAGACAAATCCTACAAAGACAAATTGTTGAAACACCTTTCTTCAATGATTAGACGCAATAAAATTGACGTTTGGGACAATGAACGAATAGCAGGTGGGCAAAACTGGAAGGAGGAAATCGAACGCAAACTAAGAACAGCACAAGTGGCTATTTTATTGGTGAGTTCTGATTTTTTGGCTTCTGATTTTATCAATGATTTCGAAATTCCTATTCTTTTGGAAAGGGGGAAAAAAGGAGAGGTGAAAGTTGTTCCGATATTGATTCGGTCTGCCTATTTTCAGGGGAGTGAGCTTTCCAATTTTCAAGGATTTCCAAGGTCTGGGAAACCCATTAGTAATTGGCAACATGAGGATGAAGCGTGGATAAGTGTAGTAGGTGGTTTGGTAGAAATTATTGGAGAGAAAGAAAAAGAAGTACTGAACGCTGCTCCTCAAAAACAGGTGGAGAAGGTGTCTGGTGTTGCCAAAATTAAAACTTTGATCAAAGATTTAAAGTTTGCAGAGGCGCTAGATGAGTTGGATTTGATTGCAACTGAGAAAAACGATAAAAACTTTACACTTGCCTTAGATATGATTCAAATTCAATGGAAACAAATAAGCAGAAACTCGATTTCAGGGATAATGTCACATCAAGAAGAACAATTGGAGCGAAATCAAATCATGCATTCATTGCTTAGTTTGTTGAATGATAATTTCTGATTTCAACCTCATAAACCAATACCCTAAACACAATGCGCTACCTAACCATCGAAACCTTCCACAAAGGAAAAGTGAAAGCACTCTATCAACGATTTGCAGAAAAAGGGCGGATGATGCCCGAAGGTGTGGAATATATCAATAGTTGGATTGACGAACCCATTGAAGTCTGCTATCAAATCATGGAAAGTGATTCACTGGAGAAATTGCAGGAATGGGTTGCTCATTGGAGCGATTTGGCAGATTTCAAAATCATACCCGTATTGACCTCAGCAGAGGCGAAAGAGAAAGTTTTACAGGAATAGGGAGGCGGGATGGGAGAAGCGAGGATACAACAATAAGTTAATGCTGACCTCTCACTTCCCACATCTCTCATCCCAACAAATTATCTTTCAATTCCCAATACCCGCAAACCATTGGTTGTAGCCAAGTTCACAAGCTGATCAATATCGTAGAAGTGGCAAGATTCCAAAGCCACTCGAAGTTCTGTCCACATATTTCCGTCAGAATAAGGTTTGTAAACATCCGAAATGTTGTCTACACCCAAACCAACTGTAATCCCTTCAGGTAGCAATTCATCAATCGGAGTCACCGAATTGTGGCTTGGTACCAAACGCTCACTACGGTCGTGGTCAATCCATGCCGTTGGACAAGCAATCATCATCAAATCCGCTTCACGCATCAAGCTGTATAGTTCTTTGCGGTAAGTCAAAGGATGTGCGCCAATCGAAATTCCATGTACCCCAACAACTCGACCCTGCATTCCATGTTCGATGGTTTTGCGAGCCAATAGTTCGGTTTCCTTTTCGTCAGGAGAGTTGAACTGGTCGATGTGAACGTGCGCCATTTTGCCCATGCTTTTTGCAGTCGTCAGCAAAATGTCCAAGTGTTCTTCTTCATGTCCATCATCTTTTGCAGGCAAACCCCCAATGATATCGACAAACTGTGCGCCCAAATCGAACCATTCACGAGACTTAGGATCAATCACCCCTTTCAAAACTTGGTTCACAAATTTGATGTCGATGTCTTTTCCATAGTTGTCTCTCAAACGAATCGCCGCTTTGATGGATTTGTCCTCCATAACGTCGTCAATATCGATGAAAGTACCCAAAGCCTGAACACCTTGCTCCAAAAAGTATTCGGTCGCTTTCGCCATGCGTCCATAAATCTGATCTACAGTAGATTCGCTTTTCATTTTATCGACGATGTACCATTTATCTTTCAAGTAAGCGTTCGTATAAGGGAACGTTTCTGAATTCAAAGTATAGGCACGGTCTAAGTGATTGTGTGTGTTTACCCAACCGCCTTTGTCCATAATCTTTTTCGTAACGATACTTCTCAAGTCCCACGGTTCGA
>JBGCDY010000918.1:0-2978 GCA_045105835.1 Chitinophagales bacterium | reverse complement strand
ATGTCGCTTTCTCCTGATAAAATGACATTGTAGGATTGGTATGTGCTTAGATATATATCAGATGGGTCGAGTAACTCGTCTTTAGATAAATGGACGGTCTCTCGTCTCGTGGCAGGTTTGGTGTCTCCAATTCCATTGTTTTGAACTTCCCAACCGATTTCGATTTCCGTTCCTGAAAAAGCGGTGGTCGTGGGAATCTCTATGTTGGCAACTTGCAAATCTGGAAGGTGTTCGAGTGTAAAACACTGGGTTGCACTTTCTGGGCCTTCTTGTCCGCTGCATGATTTGGGGATGATTTTCCAACAGTAGGTATTGCCAAATTGAAGGTCGGCATGGATAGTGTTGATTTGAGTGATGTGGTCTTTTACAAGTGTAGGGGTGGTTCCTTCCAATCCAATGTAGAGGTCGTAGTAGGCAGCATTCTCGGCAGGCGACCAAGAGAAATTGACTGGAAATCCTACTTCTACTGCTCCATCTGGCGGCAACATATTGGAGACGCTTTCTTGTGGTACAAGGTCGGGTACGACAGAAACGGTATAGTCTTGGATAAAGGTACAGCCCTGAGTGGTAATGATGACAGAGTAGGTTTCGGTTTGGGTGGGTGAAACGTTGATGTCTTGGGTGGTTTCGCCTGTGGACCAAGAGAAAGTGCTGTCAAAAAAACCTGTGTAAACATTTAGATTTTCCGAGTCTCCTTCACAAATTACGCCTCCATTGGAGGAAAAAATTTCGGGTGTAGGTACTTCGTAAAGGATTGTATAGGCAGATGTCGCTGTGCAACCTTCGGCGGAAGTGATGGTTACCCAGTACCACCCTCCTTGTTCGACTGTGACGGAAGCAGTGGTTTCTCCTGTGCTCCATAAAATATTGTCAATGGGGGGAATACTAAGCACTACGCTTCCGTCTGGACAAATAAACTCTGCGGAGGCAGAAATTAGGGGGGTGGCTGGAGGTTGGAGGACTTCAATGGTGACGGATTCTGTATTGGAACAGCCGTTTTGGTCGGAAATAATGACCGTGTAGGTGGTGGTTTGTTCGGGGTATTCGAAGAAATAACTAAGGGTAGAACCATTTTGCCACTCATAAGAATCACCTCCTGTTGCTTGCAAATAAATAAAATCGTTTGTGCAAATAGTAGAGCTGCCCCCCGAGATAATGAGAGAGGTTTCTAAGCCTGTTTGGTGTTCTATGGAGGTGTTGAGTGTGTTATTGGCGGGTTCTTGGTCGTTGCTCAATTCTACAAAAATCTTTAAATCGTACTCAATTTGTGCGGAGAAATCGGCTGTTTGGTTGAAGGTGTAATCGTGTGTGTCACCTGAATTGAGGGTGACATTGACGGTTTCGGTTGCCTGCAAATCTCCGTTGATTCGATAACCTACGTCAAAGTTGGATTGTGGGGTTTCTCCTAAATTTTGGATGGTACAACGGACGGTTTCGGATGCGGTGAGATTGCAGGCGGATTGGGGTTGGAGGATTTGGGAGATAGCGAGGTTGTTGTCGGTGTTGATTTCGCAGGAGATGTTGAGTTGGTAGTTGCCTATTTCTGCAATACTATAGCCTGTGACCAAAATGTGGTAGGTTTCATTATTTATGGAAGGGAAAGTGATTTCTGGATTAAAACCACATTCATCATCACTGGCTAATATACATTCTAAATTGCTGCAGTTGCCTGTATAAATGCTCATGAAAGAGTCGTAATCAGAGCCACACAAATCGGCTGTTATGTTGCCTCCATTGCCTGTCAGTTTGTACCATACTCCATTTGAGCCTGTATTGCATAAGGGTACATCGTCAGGGGTTGCAGAAATTGTTGAGCCTGTCAGGGTTTGTCCACAAGAAATATCTATGGCTTGTTCGCAGAAGTCGTTTTCAATAGGAGGAAAACACTCTATTTGAAGTTGGAAATCTCCCCATTGTCCGTCCGCACCTGTGACTAGAATATAATATTCTTCGCCTGCAACTGTTTGAAAAGCGACAATAGGGTTATCACCACAAATCCCTGAATCATCGCCATCTGCCACGCACTCTAATTGATTGCAGTTTCCTCTGAAAATTCCAATTTTTGAGTCGTATGCTGAGCCACATAAGTCAATTTTAGCCATGTCTCCACCTCCTATATACTTGTACCAAACCCCCGAATCATCGGTTAAGTTCGTACTGCATGAAGGTACATTATCTGAAAACGATAAAGTTGTAGAGCCTTCAATGGTCTGTCCACAAGTAACTTCAATGGCTTGAGAACAAACGTCGTTTACAGATGGATTGGCAATTAGCCAAGCTAATGTAAAGTTTCCTTCTTGACTTGAGTAGCCATCTTGAATCCACCACATTCTCTGCTGAACATTGCCTGTATTTCGATAGATGTAGCTACTGATATCTGGGTCGTCTTCACATGTCATACCTAATTCTCCTCCGGGGCAACTACCTCCGACAGATATTCTATGTTTGGAATCATAATTGTTATTTGTTTGCCCCAAAAGACCTATTGCATTTGCAGGAATGTCTATGAAAAATATCTTGTCATCTGCAGAACCTAAACAATCTATTTCAAAATCATTGCCTGCCCCAATAGTAGAATCGTCATAAGGACTTTCCAAATTGCCTAAGTTAATCTCACTTCCACAATCGTTTTGCTCTATCAATTGTGAATTCTCTCCATTGGTTTTTGAAGATGCAGAAGTTATTTCTGAATCGGATAGTATTTCTTGAAAATCCGATTGAGGCATTGGTCTGAGGGTTTGTGCCTCCAACTTAGAAGTAGAACCAATATTCAAAAAAAATATTAGATAGGTAAGTAGGGTTAATTTTTGCATAGTTAATTGGGTTTTGTAGTTTTAAAAGGAATTGGTTGGGAGTGCTAAAAATGATACATTCTTAGCACTCTTGAAACCATTATTTTCCGAGCGATGTATTTAGTTTCCCTGTGATGTTCTCTAATTATTGGTTTACCGCTTCATCACTTTTTTGTGAAAACGTTC
>JBGCDY010000917.1:0-4834 GCA_045105835.1 Chitinophagales bacterium | reverse complement strand
GTGGATAGCTCCGAATTTCTTCAAATCTCAGATTGTAAGTTTTGCGAAAGAACAGTTAAACGCAAATCTCAATGCAAATGTTGATTTTAAAGACATTAAACTTTCACTCATCAAGGATTTTCCAGATTTGCATGTCTGTTTGGAGGGCTTGGAGATAGTCGGAAAGGGAGATTTTGAAAAGGATACTTTGGCGAATATTCCTCAATTGGCATTGACGCTCAATATCAAATCGCTTTTTGACCAAGAACAAATTGAAGTCAAACAGGTCAAGGTCATAGATGCCAAAATTTTGGCGAAAGTCTTGCGAGATGGAAGGGCGAATTGGGATATTACTCTGCCTGATACTGCCGTTGTAGTGACTACGGATGCCGAACCAACTGCCTTCAATGTGGGAATTCGAGGATACAGTCTTTCGAATACTGACATCACCTACGACGATGCTTCTTTGGTGACAAAAGTGGTATTGAAGGGACTGAATCACGAAGGAAAAGGAGATTTTACCCAAGACTTGTTTACCCTCAATACCAAAACAAACATTGATGCTTTTACAATCAACTATGAGGGTATTCCTTATCTCAATCGAGTAAAAACCAAGGCTGATACGGATTTTGCGATGGATATGGTGAATGGGAAATACACCTTCAAAGGTGGTAAGATATTGTTGAATGCTTTGCCGATTGATGTGGATGGTTGGCTGCAAATGCCTCCAAATTCGGAGGACATCAAAATGGACATTGCTTTTGATGCCAAAGAATCGGACTTCAAATATTTGTTGTCTTTGATGCCTGCTATTTATGCGAATGATTTTGAAGGAATCGAAACGAAGGGAAAGATGGCATTGAAGGGTTTTGTAAAAGGTACTTACAACGAACAAAAAATGCCTGGCTTCAATTTGGATTTGAAGGCTACTGATGCTTATTTTCACTATCCTGATTTGCCGAAATCAGTGGAAAACATTCAAGTGGATATGCAAATCATCAATCCTGATGGAGTGCCTGATAATACGGAAATCAATGTTCCAAAATTTGCATTTCAAGTGGACAATGAACCATTCGAAATCGTGGCAAATATCAAAACACCTGTTTCTGACCCAAATTTCGATATGAAAGCCAAAGGGAAAGTCAATTTGACAAGTTTGGCGGAGAGTTACCCAATGGAAGGCAGCAAAATGTCGGGTATGATTGAAGCGGATATTATGGCAAAAGGTAAAATGTCAGATGTTGAGCAGAGCCGTTATGATGCCTTTGATATGAGTGGAGATTTGAAGGTCAATGACTTGATTTATGCTTCGAGCAATTTGCCACAGGATTTGAATGTCAAGAGTTTGTCGATGTTCTTTACACCAAGTAATGTACAGGTAAGGAATATCGATGCAGTTGTCGGAAATAGTGATTTTAGTGGTACAGCAAGCATGGAAAATATCTTGGCTTACACCTTTGGAAAAGGCACATTGGAAGGAAAGGCAAACATAGAATCGAAGCAGTTTGACTGCAATGAGTGGATGTTGGAAGAAGGGGCAACTATACCTGAGGATTTGAATGCGGAAGGTGCATCAGAAGCATTTGAAGTTTTTGAGGTGCCAGAGGACATCAACATGGACATCACCGCAAAGGTAGGGAAGGTGATATACGACAATATTACCTTGAAAAATGTGTCGGGTAAGCTTTTGGTGAAAGACGAGGCGGTGCAAATTTCGGATTTGTCCTCGCAAATGCTGAATGGAAGTATTGTGATGAATGGAGCGTATAGCACCAAAGACCACAGCAAAAAACCTCATGTTAGCATGGAGTATGATTTGAAGGAAATTGATGTGGTAGAGGCTTTTATTACCTTCAATTCGATGGAAAAATTGGCTCCAATTGCGAAGTATATCAAAGGGAATTTTTCGTCGAAGTTCAAGGTGTCGGGGAATCTGAATGAGGACATGATGCCTGATATGAGTACGTTTGATGGCAATGGACTTTTTGCAGTCTTGAAGGGAAGCCTTGCTGGTTTTAAGCCTTTGGACAAAATCGCAAATGCGCTGCAAATCAATGAACTGGCTAAGATCAAAAGTTTTGATGCCAGTACCATCTTTTCTTTTGATCAAGGGCGTGTGTCGGTCAAGCCTTTTGACCTCAACCTTTTGGGAATAAAAATGAACATTTTGGGTACGCATGGTTTTGACCAAACATTGGACTATGTAATCAAGGCACAAGTACCGAGAGACAAACTGGGCGCACAAGCCAAGTCTTTGGTGCAAAACATCAGAGACCAATTGAGCAAAAAGGACATCCAATTGGATGTGCCTGAATTTATCAATATCAACCTCAAATTGACAGGTACATTGGATGATCCGAAGGTAGAAACGGACTTTACGGATGCACTGGCATTGGCGGGTAAAACGGCTTTGGAGGCAACGAAGGAGTTGATTGATGAGTCGGTTCAAATGATTAAGGACGAGGCTGTAGAGTTGGTCGAAAAACAAAAGGAGAAGGTCAAACAGGCAGTGGATGAGGTGAAGGATTCTATCAAAACCAAAACGAAAGTATTGACAAATGACTTGAAAAATAAAGCATTGGAGAACCCCGATTCTGCAAAAGTCTTTATCCAAGACCAAGTGAAAGACATTAAGGGTGGCGGTGTTGATGGGATTGCAGACAAGGCGAAGGATTTATTGAAGGGTGGAGAAAGTGATTCCAAAGGTTCTAAAGATTCTTTGAAGCAGGGTTTGGATGAGAATTTGAAGGACAAAGCAAATGAGACTTTTAAGAGTATTTTTGGGAAGAAAAAGAAAAAGGAGTAAGAACAAGGGAAATTCAAATTAAAAACTCAAGCGCAAATTCAAGTAAGTTTTGAAAATTAGTGATTTCTTGCCTAAAGACATCGAAAATTTGCAATGCTTTTTACCTTATATCAACACCGTACAACCATGCCCAAAATTGTTGTTTTAGATGGCCATGTGGCAAATCCTGGTGATTTGAGTTGGGAGGACATCACTAATTTGGGAGAGGTCGAAATCTATGACCGAACGCCTGCCAATCAAGTATATGAACGAGCAAAAGATGCCGATATTTTGGTGGTAAATAAGGTGGTTTTGGATGAAGTCATTTTGAATCGCCTTTCTGGAAAACTGAAATGTATCTGTACTTTGGCGACAGGCTACAACAATGTGGATGTGAAAACGGCAAATAGGTGGGGAATTACGGTCTGCAATGCAGTCGGTTACAGTTCTTCCTCTGTTGCTCAACACGTTTTTGCTTTGTTGTTGGAATTGACCAATCAAGTGGCTTTGAACAATCAAAGTGTGCAAAACAATGAATGGGCAAATTCAATGGACTGGTCGTATCGCAAAAGCCCAATGATGCAACTGGCAGGGAAAACAATGGGTATATATGGTCCTGGTCAGATTGGACGAAAAGTCATCGAAATCGCAAGGGCTTTTGGGATGAAAATCATCGCTACCCGAAAAAATCCACATGCAGAAAAGCCTTACTATGTCAAAATCGTAGACCTTCCGACCTTATTTGGCAAGAGTGATGTCTTGACTTTACACGCTCCTTTGACTTACGAAAATAGAGAGGTAGTCAATCGCCGCACGCTTTCGCTGATGAAACCAACTGCCTTCTTAATCAACACAGGGCGAGGCGGTTTGGTCAATGAGTCAGACCTTCGAGAAGCACTCTTGCAAGGTTGGATTGCAGGAGCAGGTTTGGATGTGCTTTCGGAAGAACCACCCCCAAAAGACCATCCGCTTTTGAAGATTCCGAACTGCATCATCACCCCACATCAGGCTTGGGGAACGAAAGAATCTCGTGCTAATCTGCTTTACATTGTAGCCCAAAATATTGCTGCTTTTTTGGAGGGGAAACCGCAAAATGTGGTGGAAGTGGATTAGTTTTGATAATTTTGGTGGGGAACCCAAAACTTCAAATCCATATTCAACATGACAAAATACCTACTCATTTTAACCACATTTTTTATGGCAAGCGAACTATCTGCACAAGACTCCAAAAACAATACGGAGCGACTGCCTTATTACGAAATCCCCAATCACCCCGAAAAATACACAACAGGTGGAGTAATGGCTCGAATGGTGGATGGCTTGGGCTATCGCTACTACTGGGCAACAGATAGTTTGAGGGCGGAAGATCTTGAGTACAAACCAAGTGAAGATAGTCGAGATGCTGGTCATACCTTAGAACACATTTATGAATTGTCTATCACTGTATTGACAACCATCCAAAAAAAGCCAAATATTCGCCCTTTTGCAGAAGAGAAAATTGAATTTGAGGAAATGAGAAAACGGACTTTGCAGAACTTTGAGGCTGCAAGCACAATTTTGAGAGAGAACAAAAAGAAGGACTTCAAAGAGTCCGATGTTACCTTCAAACGAGGAGACAAATCTTCCAGTTTTCCGTTTTGGAACATGATTAATGGACCAATTATGGATGCGATTTACCATACAGGACAAATTGTAGCCTATCGCCGAGCTTCGGGGAATCCTGTTCATTCAGGAATGAACGTTTTTAGGGGCAAAACGAGGGAATAAACAAATTCTTGTTCACTCTTGACTCGTGCGCATTTGCAATGCGTGTGTACCATTCCGTTGTTTGTAACGACCTACAACATACTACAAGTCGTTGTAAACGACAGGAAATATTAAGCACTCGTTACAAACGAGCGCAAGTTGGAGTAAGTTGGGTCTTCAATTCCCACAAGCATTCCTCCGAATCACAAATTCTTGTTCACTCTTGACTCGTGCGCATTTGCAATGCGTGTGTACCATTCCGTTGTTTGTAACGACCTACAACATACTACAAGTCGTTGTAAACGACAGGAAATATTAAGCACT
>JBGCDY010000916.1:0-3433 GCA_045105835.1 Chitinophagales bacterium | reverse complement strand
AATATTCCCAATAATTATTACCCCTCTCATTCTACCAATTGGACTTCTCCTTCTATTTCCATTCACGATAGAAATCCTTCATTCAAGACAAGTCTGACACATGGAGCGGCTTATACCCGCATTGATTGGAATAAAATCATTGATACAAATAAACTCATCAACTTATCTCAGAATATGGGAATTAAAACTGAAATAGATTCTTCCCTGTCCTTTCATAGTTTTCGAGGACTTTCCATAAAACTCTATGAAGTGACCGCAGCCTACAATTCCTTCAATAACCGTTCGCAGTTTATTGAACCTCGAACCATCAATTGTATTACAGATAAAAACGGAATGGTTCTCCAAAAATTCACCCAACAAAGCCATCAAGTATTCGATGAGGATATTGGTTTTCAGCTATTGGGAATCATGGAAGAAACAGTCAACAAGGGAATATCCAGAAGACTCCGATGGAAATACAAACTGAAAGGTGTAGTTGCGGGTCAAACAGGTACGACAAATAATAGAAGTAGCGGATGGTTTTTGGGGATGATTCCTCAATTGACGGTGGGTATTTGGGTGGGAGGCAAAGAGCCAGAGGTTCGATTTCGTAGTACCCGATATGGGCAAGGAGCAAATATGGCATTGCCGATTTTCGGGGAATTTATCACAGCAGTTTATGCAGATTCGACTACCAATATCTCGCCTCAAACCAGTTTCGGTATTCCTGATTATATTTATGAACAGTTAGATTGCAGGACTGATTAAGTCAAACTAAAGTCACGTTTTAGACCTAATTGTTTGTTCAAGCTTTGATTTTTGAGTAAATTGTATCATTTCCTCCTAAATCAACGTCTCTATTAGACAGAAATTAAACTGGAACCAAACAAAGCCAATATGCGATTTGCCATTCTACTCTCACTATGCTTTAGTACACTTATTTTTGCACAATCCCCCTCTCCTGCTTTTATTGCTCCCACCAACAACTCTATTCACAAAACCCTACACGACCGCTATCAACAATACAAAGAACGGTCTATCAATAGTAAGCGATTCAAGCAAGTCGATATTATTCCACTAATAGACCACCTCAAACAAAACCCTTTGTTTGAAGTAAACATTGCGGGACAATCTGTGGAAGGGCGCAATATTTATTTGGTTAAAGTGGGCAATGGAAAGAAAAAAGTATTGATGTGGTCACAAATGCATGGAAACGAACCTACCGCAACAATGGCATTGATGGATATTTTCAATTTTTTTCGCCAGATGGATGATTTGAGTCAATGGAAAGGGGAGCTTTTGGACAGTCTCACCCTCTATTTTATTCCGATGCTCAATCCTGACGGTGCCGAACGTTTTGAAAGGCGCAATGCGCTGGATATTGACTTGAATAGGGATGCGGTACGCCTTCAATCTCCTGAGTCCCAAACATTGAAGAAGGTACACGACGAAATTCAGCCCGATTTTGCCTTCAACCTCCACGACCAAACAACACAATACAGTGCTGGGCGATGCTCGGCTGCAGCAACACTTTCTTTTTTGGCTCCTTCTTACAATTATGCCAACGACATCAATACCAACCGTTTTGAGGCAATGCAAGTAATTAGCAATCTCAACAAAACCCTCCAAAATTACATTCCTCGACAAGTCGCCCGATATGATGACGAATACGAGCCTAGGGCTTTTGGCGATAACATGCAAAAATGGGGTACGAGTGCGATTTTGATTGAAGCAGGAGGTTATCCAAAAGATTACGAAAAACAGTACAACCGCCAATTGCATTTTGTTACCTTATTGCAAGCCTGCGAAACGATTGCAACGGGAAGCTATCAAGATGAAAAATTTGATGGCTATGCTTCTATTCCTGAAAACGAAAAAACATTGTTCCATCTTTTGCTGCGAAATGTGGTGCTCGAAAAGGAGGGAAAGGATTATTTGATGGACATCGCCTTCAAAAGCTATGAAGCGGAGTACAATCAATTTAGGAGTTACTACTTCTACAATCAGATTGAAGACATGGGTGACTTATCTATTTTTTATGGTTACAAAGATCTGGATACCAAAGGTTTGAGAGCAGTACCTGGACTTTCTTATCCACATGTATATGACAATGTTGAAGACTTGAAGTATTTGGACATGTTGGGGATTTTGAAGCGGGGTTATACCAATATCAAGTTGAGAGAAGTGCCCAATGACAACCGCTACCACCAACTCCCCATTCGCCTGACTTCTGTCACTCGAAATGTCTCCAATAAAATCGAATTGCATCGCAGTGCCAATTTTTTATTGCAGGCAGATGATGGCACTTTTCACTATGCAGTGGTCAATGGTTTTTTGTTTGACTTGCAGCAAGAAGATAAAAAACTGTATTCTATCCCGAGGGAAAATTATTCGAGGTAGGTACAATTCTTATCTGTAATGGCGAATTTACGCTACTCCAATTCCCCTTTTCCCTGTCGAATAATTTCTGCTTCACCATCCGTACAATCCACCACTGTTGAAGCCTCATTACTGCCAAAACCTCCATCAATGACAATGTCCACCAAGTTCTGAAAGTTCTCGTAAATGTCATAAGGGTCAGTCAAATACTCGTCGATGTCATCCTCAATTTTGAGAGAAGTGGAAAGCAACGGATTGCCCAATTCTTCGACGATTCGTCTTGCAATATTGTTGTCAGGCACACGAATCCCTACTGTCTTTTTCTTCTTAAAAAACTTAGGCAATTGGTTATTCCCCTTCAAAATAAAAGTGAAAGGACCAGGCAGGTTTTTGTTCATCAATCGGTAAATCGACTTATTGAAGGGCTGGGTGTAATCTGCTAAATGACTCAAATCATGACAGATAAACGAAAGATTCGACTTTTGAGATTTTATCCCCTTGATTTGACAAATCTTTTCGATTGCCTTGAATTGAGTGATATCACAACCAATTCCATAAATTGTGTCCGTAGGATAAATAATAATTCCCCCACCTTTTAAGCACTTGATTACTTGCTGAATCTTCCTTTCGTCAGGATTATCAGGATGTATTTTTAAGAGCATAGGTCTATGAATTGTGTGTTTAAAATAAAAAAGAGACTTTTGATTTTCAGTTTAAGGAATATTGGTTCAAAACGAAAAATCAATATTTCCACAAACAATACAATCAAAAGTCTCCTGCTACTAAATTTTTCAATGAATCTGTTTCTTTCTCTAAAGATAACACGATTCTTGTGAATGACAAAAACCAAGCATCAATCAAGTATCCACTCAGTTAAGCATTTTCAATATTAGTTAATCAGTTCTTCTACTTTGTCTGCTGCTTCCTTCAATAAGGTAGCAGAATGAACTTCCAAACCAGACTCATCAATAATTTTCTTCGCTATGTCTGCATTCGTACCCTGCAAGCGTACAATGATTGGAACATTGATTTTACCAATGTTTTTGTAAGCCTGAACCACACCATTTGCCACACG
>JBGCDY010000915.1:0-3258 GCA_045105835.1 Chitinophagales bacterium | reverse complement strand
TACCTATTTAGAAGGTAGATACAAGGATTACAAGCCTGTGAAGAATATCCCTTATCCTGAATACAGGCTGCCTACAATTGAAGAGTGGGAATATCTTGCAAGTGGAGGATTGGATAAACAAGAGTACCCACATGGTTTTGATAGGTTGTCAAAGGAATGGAAAAAAGCATCTAAGAAAGATATTCAGATGTTTTTTGTCGAAGAGGAAGGCTATGAAGAACCTCTTCATTCTTATGGAGTAAAAGAACCCTTTACTAATGCGAAGGAAGGATTCTCCAACAAGTTGGGGATGCTTCACACCATCGGAAACGTTGCTGAAATGACTGCCGAAAAAGGAACTGCTAAAGGAGGAAGCTGGAGTCATAGCTTGAAAGAAAGTAGGGTTGAAGCAAACATCCCATACAACAAACCCGAAAAATGGCTGGGCTTTCGGTGTCTTTGTTCTTGGAATAATCCTTCAAAATCAAAATGAAAAACGTATATTTAAGCACCAAAAATTAAGTATCAAATCCAATTTTGTATGAAACACTTTTACCTCATTTTTTTACTGCTTACCATTATGACGACTGCAAAAGCACAAACTTTTTATGGTTCTCAACCCTTTGCACATACCTATTCCATTGTGGCTTATGACGAAAAAACGGGTGAAATGGGTGTGGCGGTTCAATCGCACTGGTTTTCGGTGGGGACATTGGTGACTTGGGGCGAAGCAGGTGTGGGTGTAGTGGCTACACAGTCCTTTGTGAATCCCGATTTTGGACCACAAGGTTTGGGCTTGATGAAGTTGGGTTTGTCACCTAAGCAGGCTTTGGAGAGTATGTTGGCAGTCGATGAGGGGCGGGCAGTTCGTCAAGTGGCATTGTTGAATACCAAAGGAGAAGTGGCGGCACATACGGGTGAAAACTGTATTGCGGCAGCAGGGCATATTGAAGGGAAACACTATTCAGTTCAGGCAAATATGATGTTGAATGAGGAGGTTTGGGGAGCGATGTCGAAAGCTTTTGAAAGTACAGAAGCACCTTTGGCGGAGCGAATGATGGCGGCTTTGGAAGCGGCTGAATCTGTTGGTGGAGACATTCGAGGAAAGCAGTCTGCGGCGATTTTGGTGGTGAGAGGAGAATCTACGGGGCAAGTTTGGAAAGACCGTTTGGTGGATTTACGAGTGGAAGACCATGCCAATCCGATTGCTGAAATCAAGCGGGTTTTGAAGGTACATCGTGCGTATGAACACATGAATCAAGGAGATTTGGCAGTAGAGCATGGAGACATGGATTTGGCGATGAAGGAGTACATGGCTGCTGAGGAGATGTTTCCCGAAAATGAGGAAATGAAGTATTGGCATGCCGTTACCTTGGTAAACAATGAGGGTTTGAAGGAAGCTTTGCCGCTCTTCAAAGAGGTGTTTGCCAAGAATGAAAACTGGAAAATTTTGACTCCTCGATTGATTGATTCGGGCTTATTGAAGGTGTCGGAGGAAGATTTGAAGAAGATATTGAAGCAGTAGTATAGTGCTGGATAAAACTATATTTGAAGAGAAAAACCTTATAGGTTTAAATCTTCAAAGTGCTTACGGATTTGACAATCTGAATAAATTATATGAGAAAAAACCTATAAGGTTTAAGCTTTGAAACTTTAGGTTGTTTAAGCCATCACTCTTCTATTGGACATCGAGCCAGAAGTAGAAAGGTTTTTTTGTTCTTTGGGAATGGAGAAGTAGAAAGTGCTTCCTTCGCCAGATTGTGATTCTACCCAAATTTTGCCGTGGTGTTGTTCCACGATTTTTTTGCAGATAGACAGCCCGATGCCTGTTCCTTCGTACTTGGTGCGATTGTGGAGGCGTTGGAAAATCACAAATATTTTGTCGGTGTATTCTTGTTCCATTCCGATGCCATTGTCTTTGACCGAAACGGTGAATTCTTTGGTGTTTTCAGCGCAATGAATGTGGATTTCAGGAGCTTTTTCGCTCTTAAATTTGATGGCATTGCCAACCAAATTTTGAAACAACTGTATCATTTGAATGCGATTGGCATGAATGATGGGCAAGTTGGAGCTGATTATTTGGACATTGTGTTTTTTGATAATCGTTTGGTAATTGCTACTTACCTGTGTGATGATGTCATTGAGATCCAATAGTTCGGTGTGGTCGTCCTCTTGCATCCCAATTCTGGAATAAGCCAAAAGGTCGGTGAGGAGCTTGTGCATGTGATTGACCGAACCCGAAATGAAGCGCATAAAATCCTTTGCATCCTCGTCGCCTTTTTCTATATAACGTCTTTCGAGTAGGCTCGTAAAGCCACCAATATTGCGGAGCGGTTCCTTCAAATCGTGGGAAGCGATGTAGGCAAATTGTTCGAGTTCTCGGTTAGAAGTAGCCAGTTTGTTGTTTTGGTGTTGAATCTCCTCATTTTTTTGCGCCAAGAGTTTGTTCATAGTCGTTTGCTCTTGGTAACGGCTGTAAAATAACCAAGCTACCAACATCAAAATCGCCAAACCGAACAAACCAGCATAGCGATACATGCGCTCAATCTGCTGTTCTTTTTGCATGATGGCTATTTGTTTCTCACTTTCTTTCTTTTCGAGTTCATAAGTCTGCTTCAAATTTGCCATTTGCTGCATGGTTTCTTCCTTCAACAAAGAATCCCGAAGCTCAATATAACCTTTTTGCACCTTGTATGCTTTTACCGAATTGCCCTCATTGAAGTAGGCTTTGGATAAGTCCAAATAAATCTCTCTGATTCTTGAACGGTCTCCCAATTGTCGGTGAATTGCAAGGGATTTTTCTAAGTAAGCAATGGCTTTATCATGATTTTGATTTTCGGTATGAATACTGCTAATTGCCTGCAAACAGTTGGCTTCTCCAAACTTATCTTTTGAGGCTTGCATCAAATCAAGTGATTGTTGGAGGTAGGTTAGGGCGGTATCCAGTTTATTTTGGAGGCTATAATTTAGACCCACATTGTGAGCAGCATAGGCAATACCCATCTGCAAACCCAAATTTTCTGCCATTTTTAAGGATTGAAGGTTGTAGGTCAGTGACTTCTCATTGTCTTCCAACTCTCCATATACGCTTCCCATTGCAGCCAAACTACGATAAATGATGGAACTATCTTTGGCGGCTTCTGCCATCTGATTCGCCTGTTTGTAGTATTCCAAGGCTTGCAGGAAGTTTTCTTAATAGAAAAAAATAGAACCTATATTGTAATAAGTCGAATAAATGCCTTCATCGTCTTTCAGTTGTTCATATACCTTCAATATTTG
>JBGCDY010000914.1:0-2771 GCA_045105835.1 Chitinophagales bacterium | reverse complement strand
ATTGTGGAGGGTCGGTATTCCATTCGATTTGGATTGGCTGTGCAGCCCCCAACACGCTTATCGTTGCAGAGCCAGTACCTTCTTCCCCACATTCCGAAGCCGTCACCTCTTCTAAATTCAGTATTGGAGCATCTGGATTGGTGATTTCAAATTGTTGGCTATCCGTACAGTCATTGTCGTCCGTGATGACGAGGGCGTAAATGCCTGCTGCCAAATTTTCGATTTCCGCCGTATTGCCGATGACTTGATTCGTCTCCACAAACCGCCATTCGTAGTCAAAAGGAGGTGTGCCTTTTTCAACAATCAAGCCTGTGATGCTTCCATCACTTGCCGCACAATTTGCAGGAGTTATTGTCGCACCCAAAATAGAAGGAGGTAAAATGTCCTCCACCACAAAGTTTTCGGAGGCAATGCAGCCGTTTTCGTCCTCTACAGTCAAGGTGTATTCTCCCGCCAAAAGATTTGAAATGTCCATGTTTTCGCCCAATAATTCACCCAAAGTATTTGTCCATCGAATGGTCAAATCGCCCGTTCCTCCACTCACTTCAATACCCGAAATGCGCCCATCGCTGCTGCCACAAATCGTATTGCTCGTCGAGCCTTCACTGATACTTGGTGCGCCAATATCCGAAATATTGAAGCCCAGACTGACCTCACAATCGTTGGCATCACTCACCAAAAGCGTATAGTCTCCAGCCGCTGCATTGGTCAAATCTATTTCGTCTCCAAAAAATGTTCCCTCCGCATTTTGCCAACGGAAAAGATAAGGCTCTGTACCACCTTCAATATTCACTCCTAAAACTTCGCCATCACTGTTGCCGCAAGAAGACAAACCGACGATTCCACCCGTCAAAACAGGAGCTGCAATATCCAAAACTTCAAAAGCCAAAGAGGCTTCACAACCATTGTTGTCCGTGATGTCCAAAGTATAATTTCCTGCCAAGACTCCCTCCAATGTTTCGGAAGTTCCGACCAAGCCATTGTTGGAATCTCGCCACTCATAGTCAAAAGGCTCTACACCCCCTTCAATGTCAATGGCTTCAATGCTTCCATTTGCATCACCACAAGTAGAAGCTGCGACCAAACCACCTGATGCCACCAAACTGCCTTCATCTAAAATTTCAAAATCAAGGCTGCTACTGCAATCGTTGGCATCCACGACCTCCAATGTATAGATTCCCGCCTCTACATTCAGCAAGTTGGGTGTTTCGCCTGTATTGGGGTAAGTGTTGGTGTCTGCATCTGTCCAAGTGAACGTGTAAGGAGTTGTTCCTCCTTCCATATCAACGTTTTGGATGCTGCCATTTGCTTGACCACATCGTGCATTGTTGATGGCTGCTTGTCCGATTTGAGGGGCTGATTCATGGGGGATTTCCAATTGAAGTTCGGCCGTACAACCGTTTTCATCCGTGACTACAAGGGTATAAAAACCTGCTGAAATGTCGTTCAAATCGAGGTTCGTGCCTACTTCAATATTGTTGCTATTGAACCAAGTGAAATCCAACAAACCATTTCCTCCATTGACTTCAACGGCTTCAATGCCTCCATTGATTTCGTCGCAAATTTGAGGACTGACCACACCGCCCAAAAGCTCAGGTGCTTCGGTACTGCTGACTTCAAAACTCAAAACCGCCACACAGCCTGCTGCATCGGTAGCCGTGAGGAGGTAATTGCCTTGCGGAATATCTGAAAGGTCAATATCTTCTCCACGAGATTCGCCTGCTTCATCTGTCCACAAAAAGGTATAATCACCTGCGCCTCCTTCAATGTTGATATCGGTGATATTTCCATCTGCTTGCCCACAATTTGCAGGGGAGACGGTGCCATCTGTTAATTCAGGTGCTGCTTCATCAAGAACGATAAATGTTTCGGTGCTTTCACAGCCATTTTCGTCTGTGACCGAGAGCGTGTATTCGCCCGCACTCAAATCGGTCAAATCCAATGCATCGCCAATGATTTCTCCCGCCGTATTTCGCCATTCAAAGGTGTATGATATTGGGTCACCATCAACGCTGATTTCGGTAATGCTTCCATCCGCTTCGCCACAATTGGAAGGGCTTACTACACCGCCCTGCAAAGGAGATTCTGTAGTTTCTGGCACCAAAAAATCTACTATGTGAATGCAGTCGATCAAGTCCGTAAATGTCAGCGTGTAAATTCCCGCCTCCAAATTGTCAACATCCAATTCGTTCCCAACAATTTCACCTTCACTATTTGTCCATTCAAAAGTAAAAAGCGTTGTGTCTCCTTCAATGTTGATGTCGGTAATGCTTCCATCCGCTTCGCCACAATTGGAAGGAGTCACCAAACCACCATCTAAAGGTTCATCAGAAATCTGCGGCACAAAAAAGTCCGTTATGTGGGTACAATTATTAGAGTCTGTTGTTTGCAGGCTGTAATTTCCTGACTCCAAATTTTCGATGTCCAATTCGTTCCCAATTACTTCGCCTTCACTGTTTGTCCATTCAAAAGTAAAAAGTGTTGGGTCGCCATCAATATTGATTTCTGTGATGCTTCCATCTGCTTCGCCACAATTTGCAGGTACAATTAATCCATCACTTACAGGCGAGCTTGAAGTTTGGGGGACGAAAAAGTCTGTTGTGTGGACACAGTTATTGGAATCTGTTGTTTGAAGTGTGTAAAATCCCGATTCCAAATTTTCGATGTCCAATTCGTTCCCAATGACCTCGCCTGCTTCATTTGTCCATTCAAAAGCGAAAAGCCTTGGCTCACCGTCAATGTTGATTTCGGTGATACTTCCATCCGCTTGC
>JBGCDY010000913.1:0-3298 GCA_045105835.1 Chitinophagales bacterium | reverse complement strand
ATTTGTTTTTGATTGAACACAGAGGAGCAGAGACACGGAGATTTTTATTTTCTGAATTTCACAAGAATTTATTTTTACTTAAAAATATGAACTTAAAACCTAAAATATCCCTCATTCCAGTCATTGAATTAGCCCCTTCTGATTTTAGCAAAATTGACAGAACTTCTCCTTCAAAAAGCCATTCTGAATCACCTGAAGAGTGGTTTGAATACAATCAAAAATGCTATGTGGATGCTGGACTGACTGATATTAAGCCTATTAGCCAAGCAAGTTGGTTGGTCAAACTGGAAGATTTATCAGATGATAACCTGAAAATCGTATTGAAGCAATTGTATGATTCAACAGTAGAAGGTTTTGATTCTATCGAAGAAATCATCAACGAGCCAGATGAATATGCACCATTTATCAGTGGAGGGTATTTGTTTGTGGTGGACGGAGTAATCAAATCAGAACCTGGCTGTTGTAGTGGTCTTGAAACAATTCGAGATTGGGAAGATGCTCTTGAATATGAAACCAAAACAGAGGTTTGGACAGGACACGACAAAGAGGGAATCGTCCATATGGAAGCAGAATATTCCCAAATGTGTGGATAGATGAAGAGTTTTTCTTGTTAGACAAAGATGATTACTCTGATATGGTCGAAAAAACGGTAGAGTTGATAGACGTTTTTATTCAAAGAAGTGGCGCTTTGTTGAATGATCTTTTGGGTATCGAAAGTGGAGAAGTGCTTTCTGAAGCGATGATTTATAAGTAAACTCAATACTTCACAAACTTCTTCCTCACACCACCCACTTCAATAAAATACATCCCCGTTTGCAGCCCTTCAATGGAAAGAGTATTTTTCCCAAAAATCAAATCCCCCGATTGCAGGACTTTACCCGAAAGGTCAAAAATTACAAAAGACTCCTGTTTTGGATTCTGCCAATTCAAATAGAGTGTTTTTTGTACAGGATTGGGAAAAATGGATAGGCTTTGTGTGTTTGTAGCGGGTTCTTCAATTGAAGTAAATACCTCCCGAACTTTGCTCAATTTGTCGAACGAAGCTTGTTGAAGATTATTTAGGTTGGGAAATAAATTGTTGGATTCATAAGGGTCGTCAATGAGATTGTAAAAACGTTGGTTGCCATTGTCGAAAGAAATGTATTTGAAGGTCGCATCACGGGCAGCCCATCCCGAAGCATTGGCATTGGAAGAGATTTCGGTATAATTGCAGTCTCTTTGCCCTTCTCCTTGACTGCTCAATAAATCTGCAAAACTATAGCTGTCATGAATTTGCGAAAGTGAAGTGCCTGTTAGTTCTACAATGGTGGCGAACAAATCGGAGAATGAAACCAGTGCTTCTTCTCTTTCGTTTTGACGAGTGACTCCTGCGCCCGAAACAACCATTGGCACATGAACGCCGCCTTGGTAGAGGCTTCCTTTGGCTCGTGCGGAAGGGTAAGGAGCTTGAATAACTCCTCCTGATGTTCCGTTGTCTCCCACAAAAATGACGATGGTATTTTCCAATTCACTCGCTGGAATACTTTCCAACAATCTGCCCATTTCGGTATCGACGCTTTCAACCATTGCCAAAAAATAAGGCTGGGGATTGGCTTCAATAGAGGCATCATCTGTAGGTAAGTCACCTTGTGTATGTAGATTTGTAGGAGGTAAATGAATGGGAGTGTGCGGGGCATTGTATGCCAACCAACAGAACCAAGGTTGGTTTTGCTCACCAATCCAATTGATGGCTGTATTGGTGATTTTGGTGGTAATGTACTCTGTGGAGCTGGCTCCTTGTTCGTTTTCGACCCAAGTATAATTTTCATAATTTCCTACTCCACCGCCTAAGATTCCCGCAAAATATTCGATACCCAACTCATTGGGGTAGTCATAAATCGGGTTATTATTACTTCCACCACCCAAATGCCATTTGCCAATCAAAGAACTGCTGTATGAACCATTGGAGGTTTGGTCAATGTATTCATGTAGAGAAGTTTCTTCAATGTCGAGTGTCGCCAAACTTTCGGCATTCAGTACATTGGTTCGGAAGCCGTGTTTGCCTGTCAAGATGTTTGCCCTACTTGGAGCGCAAAGGGGATTTGACCAAACGTTGTCGAAGGTAAGACCTGTGTCCATGAGGGATTTGAGGTGGGGCATATTGGCTTTGGTGGCATCGGGGAGATAGTTGGGGATTTCACCCACGCCTACATCATCGGCTATGATGAGCAGTATGTTGGGAGATTGGGCATTGGAGGGAAGGCTGATGCAAATGAAAATGAACAGCGTTCCTAAAAAAGAATGAAAATTAAAATGAGAATAAAAATTAAAAAATTGCTTCAATACCTGTTTTTTATAAAACGATACCTGTAAAGTTACTTTTGAAGTATTAGGGAGGAAACAAAAGAATGCAGAATTGGATGATTTCATGTTTTTTTATGTAAAATAGATTTTAAAAAAAAGATTGCAAAGAAACATGAAGAAAAATACAAAAGTTAATTCCAAATTTACCCCATTCCCAGTACTCACAAGCGAGCGATTGACCTTAAGGCAAGCCACTAAAGCAGACCTGGAAGAAGTTTTCTATCTACGCTCGGACAAGGAAATCAACCAATACATCAAGGGGGCTACTTCAAAGAATATGGAGGAGGTGAAAGCGTTTTTGGAGATGATAAGCGAGGCAGAAAGAATTGGAAAAAGTGTGTATTGGGGCATCAATTTGGGGGGTAATTCAAAAATGATTGGTTCGATTTGCTTATGGAATTTCTCGGAGAATGAGAAGGTGGCAGAAGTGGGTTATGGACTGGGTTTGGATTTTCAAAATCAAGGAATCATGTCGGAGGCTCTGCAATGTGTGTTAGTCTATGGCTTCAATGATTTGGGTTTGCAGGAAATTGAAGCGTATACCCACCATCAAAATGAGGCTTCTAAACGGTTGTTGGTCAAGAATGGGTTTCATCTTATTGAAGGGAAAAAAGATGAATACAATGCGGATAATTTGGTTTTTGGGATTAAACCAAGAATTTAGTTTTTAAAAAAAATGCTCAATAACGGTGGGTTTCGAAACCCACCGTTATTGAGCATTAAAATGAAGTGCGGCTTACCTCACCACACTCACCTTTTTCGTCACTACTTCATCATTCAAGCTGACTCGCAAGAGGTACAAACCTGCTGCTACTTGTTGTTGTGGCAAAGACAAACGAATGGAATGTCTGCCTGCGGATTGTTCGCCACTCGCGTCTACAAAATCCATGACTTTGTCTCCAATAGCAGAGTACAATTACCCATGAACGTTCTTTTGCTCGCCCAATTCATAGTC
>JBGCDY010000912.1:0-8633 GCA_045105835.1 Chitinophagales bacterium | reverse complement strand
TGTGCCGACGTAAAAATTGAGGCTGTCTATGTAGAGTAGTGTGTCTACAATGCCAAGATGTTCGATTGTTACCGTGGCATCACCAATGGACTTGAATGCACCAACATCAAAATAACTCACGCTTTCGGTTAGAGATAAAATGTAGGGCAAATTGGGCTCGACATAGGATTCTACAACCAATTCACTTTCGATGGGTGGCAGGTCAATCTCTACAATTTTTTCGCAGGAAAAAAAGAATACACTGCAAAAGGTAATCAAAAGGACTGCAAAGTAAGTACCGTATTTCATGTTGCGAATTTAAGGTTGATTTTGCTGTTGAACCAATGTTTTTTCTATTTCGGTCAAATAAGCTACACAAAGAATGAATGGAAAATTCAAATTAAAAACTCAAATGCAAACTCAAATAAAAATTTGTGAGTGAGTATAGTGAAATTCAATCTTTAGAATAATTCAGAATTGATTAAGATTTGGTTCATTGACTAAACCTGTGAAATGAGACTACGGTAGTCTATTCGTTTGAAAATTAGATGGCTTTATTGCTAATAATTATTCTTTTTGAAATCAGACTACCGTAGTCTTTACACCTTCCACAGAATTTGCACTTTGAATTTAAGTTTTCACTATTGCAGCGTATTTTTGAATTTTCATTCTTTAAACCACTTCAAAATCACTTCTTCTGCCATTTTCCCATTTGGAGCAAATTCGGTTTTATCCTGTTGGCTGTGAGATAAGTAGGATGGCCATTTCCACCACAAAATACCTTGACACCAATCCCTGTTTTGTAAGCCCTGCATGACTGCTTCGTAGCAACGTTTTTGGTCTTCTTCTTTGAATGCAGGATTGTCTCCCCATTCATAATGGTGTGGACTTATCCAAGGTTTTTCGATGCTTCTAAACCCAATTTCGGTAAAAACCACTTTTTTATTGAATTTTTCGGCAATAGCTTCAATTTTGTCTAAACTGCCTTCAAAACCTGCTTGTAGTTCTCTATCACTTGGGTTTTCTTTTCGGCTCAATGGATAATAACAGTTGATGCCTATGAAATCTACCGCATCCCAAATTGTGTTTTTTTCAAATTCTTCCCCCCAATTGGCAGCATAGGTGACTGCACCGCCGTAAAGCTGTTTGACTTGGTGAATAATTTTTCGCCATTCTTCGGGGTGCTTTAATGTGGCTTTTGTAAACTCGACTCCGACACAAAATGCTTCGAAATCATACATTTCAGCCAAGAGTGCATAGTGTAGAATCCAACGCTCATACCGCTCAAAAAAGGCTTGCCATTCTTCATCAGCTTTGAAGTCTACATCTCCAGGCCAGCTATTGTGTATCCAAAGTTGGGGCTTCAAAACGGTGGTCATCCCCAGTTTCTTTGCTTGAAAGGAAGAATGTATCACACTTTCGTCGTTTTCGGTGCCTGCCCTTCGCCACAATCGCATATCTGAAGGCTGCAAAGTGTTTGGACTTTTCATACCCGAATAAGGAACAATGGCAACGGTATTGGTGCCTATCTGCTGCAATGCGGTGAGTGCTTTGGTGGCTTCTTGAGAGATATACCCATCGTAAATATTGTAGCCTTCGTGGGCGAAATTGAAGCCTTTGAAGTAGGTTAAGTTGGAGACGTTTTTTCTTTTTTGAAGGTGTTCTGTAGAAATTTGTGTTTTGTATGGACTACTGAATTTCTCTAAAAATTGCAGCCATTTGGGCTCTAATTCATTGATTTCTTGTTCTGTAAATGTGGCTTTGGCATATTGTTTCAGGAATACATCTTTGCCCCAATGTTTCAATGCAAAAGCTGCAAAAGCTCCCGACATTGCGCCCATCATTAAGGGAGATTCTTGTTCAAAAGATTTGTTTTGGAGTAGGTGTTCCAATGGCGGCATATTGTTGGAAAGGTGGAGTTTGCTTGCCCAATAGGCGTAACCTTTTTGTTGCCAGTTTTGGGTGAAGTAGATGCCCAAGCCTGTTTCGAGTGCTTTCGTTGGCGTTTTTCCCAATAAATGTTGGATGAGTATTTGGTTTTCTAATTGAAGGAAATTGTCGGTATAGACTTCATTGAAGACGATGTGTGTTTCGTTTTTTTGGAAATCAATGGAATTTTGGTCGGTGTTTTTGATGGTCATCCCTTTTTTTTCGGCAGAAGGATAGAGGTAAACGGTGATTTTTGGGAGCGTGCTTTTTTGTCCTGCAAATGCTTCGATTTCTTGGAAAGTGCTTTCCACTCTTGAAATCAAATTATTGAAGGTCTTGATGGGTTGTGTGGCTTCAATGCTTTTGAAATGGTAGTGTTGGGTGATGCTGTCCTTCAATAGGGGGATTGGGGGGATGGGTTTTGAAGGAGGCGAAGAAACAAGGGATGTGTTGTTTTTACTTTTAGTTAGTGCTTTATTGGAGGAATTTGTTTGGGCATCATTTTGACAGCCTGTTAATTGGAACTGAATGAGGAGGAGGAGGAAGGTAATTGTTTTCATGTTTTGGTCGTCAGGGATTGATTTAAATAAACTGAGACCAAATTTAGAGAATTATTATTTTGAAATCAATTCTTTAACTATTGGGTGCTTGCCTCAAGCATTGGGGGTTTTCCTGTTATTTGATTTACTTCTGTATCAGCAGTGAGTGTGAAGTGGATGTTGGTTCCTGCGTTGATTTGGGAAGTGACCCATATTTTTCCACCGTGTAATTCGACTACTTTTTTGCAGTGTGCCAAGCCTATTCCTGTACTTCTTTCGTGTTGGTGTCCGTTGTTTAAGCGTTTGTATATGATAAAAACTTGTTCGTGGTATTCGGGGGCGATTCCGATGCCATTGTCTGATACTGTAAACTGCCATTGGTTGTTTTGACAAGTTGCCTGTATCGAAATATGTAGTGGTATGTCTGGATTCTGGTATTTTATGGCATTGCTGATTAGATTTTGGAAGAGACTTCTTAGTTCTGTTTGATGTCCTTTGATTGTAGGGAGTGGATCGGCTTCTATGCTTGCATTGTTGTTTGTGATAGTAGGTAAGAAATCGGTGAAGATGTTTTGAATCAATTCGTTGAGGTCTATGGATTCTGGTTGGGAGTATTTTCCGATGGTGGCATACTTAAGTAAGTCATTGATGAGGGTTTCCATCCGTTGAGAGGATTTTTGGATGTAGGATACATAGGTTTTTCCCATTTCTCCCATTTGGTCATTGCATTCTTCTTGGAGTAGGTTGGTGAATGCAAAAATATTCATCAATGGTTCTTTGAGGTCGTGAGAGGCAAGGCGAGCGAAGTTTTCGAGTTGTAGATTGCTTTCTATGTATTTTTTGAGCTCTTTGTTTTTTTCTGCCAATTCTTGTTCTGCCTTCACCTTTTCGGTTGCATCGTTGTAAACGATGTTGATTCCGTAAGGCACACCATTTTCGTCCTTCAAAAGGATGGACGTTCCTTCTATAAAAAGAGACGTTCCATCTTTGCGGATGATTCTATTTCTGAAAATATCGTAAGGTATTTTACCTGTGATGAGCTTGTGAAATTGACTCATTACTTTTGGTAGTTCATTGGGGGCAATGTACTTAGAAAAGCTATTTCCTATTGGAGAACTATCTTTGACAAAACCAGTGATTTCATTGGAGCGAGGAGAAGAATAGGTCATAATGCCTTGCATATTGGTCTGGATGATACCAAAATGATTGTTCTCTACCAATGTTTTATATTTTATTTCTGAGGCTTTTAATGCGCTTTCAACTTGTATTTTTTGGGTGATGTTTTTGATAATATCACGAGAACCAATTAGCTCTCTTTTTTCATTGTATTTTGCGACAGAGCTTACTTCTATATGAACAATTTCGCCTGAGTGTAGAATGATACGACCTCGGTAGTTTTCGTAATAACCTTGTGTTCTTAGTAATTCAAAGTATTTTTTGGATTTTTCGAGATCCTCTGGATGTACCATTGACGGCACAAAAAATGGAATGTCTTTTTGGATACCAAAGAAGCTTGCAGCAGCTTTGTTGTAATTGATAACGTATCCTTTGGCATCTAACTCTATGATGGAATCATATACATTGTCAAATAAGTCTCTCAGCTTTTCTTGAGAGGTTTCTAAGTCTTTTTGCTGTTTTTTGAGTGTGGTGATGTCCTCTCCAAAAACATAAACCCCGATATTTTTACCATCATCATTATAGGCAGGGATATAGGTTACTTTTAGGTATAGGGATTGGCTTAGATGATTGATATATTGTGTTTCAAATTCTATTTTTTCTCCTGCAAATGTTCTGTCTAAAAGAGATTTTATTTTTGTGGTAAAGACTTGTTCGCCCACAATGTTAGAAACATGCTTGTTTTGGAGTTCTTCACCCTGTTTGCCAAACCATTTTTGATACAAAGAGTTGGTGATTTGGTAGTAGTAGTTTCTATCTACATACGCCAGACTGGAAGGCATGGAGTCGGTGATTTGTTGCAACTGAATGTCTTTACTTTTGATTTGCTTTTCCTTCTGCTCCAGCTTTTTTCGTTGGTATTCTTTCCATTGTTTATTGCTTGCTTCGAGTTCTTCAATTGTTGTGTTGAGAAAACCTTCAGTGATTTCTTTGTCTTTTTTTAGTCTTTTTATGATAAAGTCTTTCCGTTTCAATTGTTTATTCAATTGATTTAGCTCCTGACTCAGTTGTGAAGAAATAGAATCGGGAATGGAAAGTTTATCCAATAAATCTTGTATGTTTTTTAAAGACTCCATTTGCTATTTCTGTGTTAAAGTCACCAAAGCACAACTTACATTGTGGAACTCACAAATTTGTTTTTCGCCCGTATTCCCAATTTCTCCATAAGCCATGTATCCCACCATAGGCTTTTTCCAAATGTTGTAGATTCCCTCTATTTCATCTTCAAACATAGGACCAAAAGAAAATTTTCGCCCTACACAAGAATTCATAATCAAGGCATCTACATTGGGCTGTTTTTTAGAAAACTCTTGGTATTTTTTGATTGTCGTATCAACTACTTCAAAATCAGGTGTGGGGCAAAACTTAAATTCATCCCCTTCTTTGACTGCTCCTGCGAGAATCAATGCCTTTTCTTTAAAATTATAAATCAGTATTGAACGCATAAGAATTGTTCCATCTGGACGCTCTATTTTTAAGGGGTATTGCCCTGGTACACTGATCAATTCTTCGCCTTCACCAGTGTCTTGAAACTTGAGGTCGCCAAAATAGTTTATGAATTGATCCAAAGCTGGTTTTCCATCGATTTCATAGAGAATATTACCGTCTGCTTTTGTGACTGTATGTGATCTGCCCAATTCGTTCCATCCACTGAAAGTCATTCCTTGCATCTCGATTTGGTCGGTATCAATAATAATCGCCGCCAAACCATATTCTTCTAAATGTTCATTGGTGAAAGTATAGGTAGCAACTTGTCGAAAATTGTCGGCAGCCAAACCACCATATAAAGGAATCTCTTTTTCGACAGCTTTTTTGATATTTGTTACAATACTTTCTCCATCAATGGTTATGCCACTGGAATAAGCAATAATTCCTGGATTGGTAAAGGTTTCTTTGGCTATTTCGCCCAATCTTTTTGAGGCATTGATTGTGCTTGTGTCATCATAAGCCTCATGAAATATTTTGAAGTGTTGTTTGTCTATATCCAATAGAAGAACAGTGAAGCTGTTCTCTAAAATTGAAGCGTTTAAGATTTCGCCTGCGGTAGTACAACCGATTATTTCAATCTTATTTTCTTTAAAAATGTTACTTGCTTCTCGAAAAGGAAAGTTTGGTGAACCGAAAGCAATCGCCAAAGTAGGTTGGAATTCTGTTTCAATAAGGTTTACTAAGTTTGTTTTTAGCTCTTCAATGCTGAAAACCGATAGTGCTTTTGATCTCATTTGAATGGAGTTTTAATTTCTTAGAAATACTAAAGTAAAATGCACTGCCTTCATTTTGAGTCGATTCTACCCAAATAATGCCATCATGTCTTTCTACTATAGTCTTGCAGGTGGACAATCCTATTCCAGTTCCTTCGTATTCCGAATTATCGTGTAGTTTTTTGAATAGTAAAAAGATTTTATCCAGATATTCTGTGCGGATACCCACACCATTGTCTTTTACCATAAATAGCCAATCATCGCCCCGATCTGTGGCTTTAATCACTACTTTTGGAGGAATGTTTGGTCGAGCAAATTTTATAGCGTTGGCAATTAAATTTTGAAACAATTGCCTTAATTGAGAGTAGTCGCCTTGAATTTCTCTTGGGATATTGTGAAGTTTAATAGTTGCTTTGTTTTCTTCAATACTTGTATTGAGTTCATGCAATAATAATTCCAATAATCGTCCTAACTCTACTTTTTCTATTTTTTGTTTTTGGGAATTTGCCCGTGAATAGGTTAGGAGGTCTTCCGTAAGCCGTATCATATTTTGGGCAGAAAGGTTGATAAGCCCAAGCATTTCTTGTTCCTCTTCATCCAATTTTCCCTCCGCAGTCATTTTGATAATATCCGCTAAACCAATGATGTTGGCTAAAGGAGCTCTTAAATCATGTGATGCTATATAGGCAAAGTTTTCTAAGTCGCTATTAGAAGAAATGTATTTTTGTAATTCGATATTTTTTTCCTCTAATACGATTTCCTTCTCTTTGAGTTGTGAAATATTGTCTTTCAAAGCAGAAGTGCGTTCTTTTACTTTTTGTTCTAATTCTTCATTGCGATGCATAATTATTTCCTCTCTTTGTCTTTGTAGAAGTATGAGGGCTATGAAAAATATAGATATACAAGTAATTAAGAACCACCATGTTTTCCAAAAAGGTGGCTGAACATTGACCCTTAATTGAATAGGTTTACACCAAACACCTTCGTTGTTCTTCGCTTTTATTTTGAAGGTGTATGCTCCCGGAGGTATGTTGGTATAGGTAGTGCTATTTTGTTTTCCTGCCTGTACCCAGTTACTATCAAAACCTTCAAGTTTATAGGCATATTGGTATTGATTCGTAGAAAGAAAGTCTAATACTGCATATTCAAATGTAATCAATTGATGATTGTAAGAAAGAGTAATAGCATCTGTTTTGGTAATGCTTTTTTGAAGAATGGGATACCCAAGTTGTTCGTCTTTCTGACCTATACGTATAGATTTACCCGTTATTTTTAAGTTGGTAATTTGAATTAGATTAGAAAAATTGGGGCTCACAATATCTTTACCATAAAAGGAATTGAAACCATTAATCCCTCCAAAATAGATTTTCCCATCAGGAGCGGTATAATTAGAACGAAATTCAAAACTGTTGACCAAGCCTTGTTTGGGTTGGTAATGTGACAAGATGTCTCCTTGTTTATTATAAGAAAACAGCCCGTCATTATTGCTAAACCATATTCGTTCTTGAGAATCATGTGAAATCCCTAATATTTGTCCACTGATGCTGTTTTCAAGAATTTTGTGTGTATAAAAACTATCTTGTTCGATATTGTATTCTTGTATGCCCGATTGTGAACCAATCCAAATACTATTATTGACCAACTCTATGTCAAATACAATGTTACTTTTGATGGAGTTAGGATTGGTTGCTTCTGGAGCATATAATTTGAATTGAAAATCGCTATCACTCTTCCAGTCCAAACGATTGAGTCCACCACCAGCTGTGGCAATCCATAAAATCCCCTGTTTGTCTTCAAGAATATCAAATACATTTTCTCCATAGAGGCTATTGGGGTTATTTAGATTGGGAACAAATGGAGTGATTGTTTCTGATGCTATATCGTACCTGATTAGCCCTTTGTGTGAGCCAATCCAAAGATTGCCTTTTCTGTCTTGGGTGATTTTCCAGATAGTATTTCCCACCTCTAATTTGTTAAGGTGAGGAATAGGGTAGTGTTTATATATTGGAGTGCCATTTCTGAGTCGAAAACTAAACAATTCTCCATAAGAAGTACCCAACCATAAGGTGCCTTGTCGGTCTTCAAATATAGAGGTGATATAACTCAAAACCTTTCCATTTGATGATTTGAAATTATATTTTTTTATTTCCTTACTACTCTTATTGTAGTTAAGAAGACCTTTTTTTGTAGTGCCTATCCAAACTTCCTCTCCATTTTTATGCTCTAAAAATGAAATCACAGAAGTAGAATTGCTCTCTGTATATTCATTTAATTGAATATCAAACTTCAGTTGGTTGCCGAAGTATTTATACACTCCTTTTGTACTTGCAAACCAGACAATTCCTGATTTATCTTGAAATATATTGTTGATGTGTTTATTAGTTGTTCCAATAGTAAGAACAGCATTGAAGTTGATGTTGTCGAATTCAGCCTTTTGTTGGATTTCATTGGCTGATTGCCCTACAAACGAATCTAAGGAAAGTTTGACCAAACCATGAAAATATCCTACCCAGAGGTTATTTTCACTATCCAAAAATAAGGATAGAATCAAATCTAAGTCTTCCTCCTTTGGTGCATTGTTATGTTTAATTTTTAGGAAATTAAAATCTGCTGGCGAGCACTGGAAAAAATCTTCACAATTATTAGGCGGGTTTAGTAAATAAACACCTCCTTCATAAGAACCTACCCATATTCTACCTTCTCGATCTTCCAATAAAGATCGTATGTTATTGTTCCCCAATTTTTGCCCTTCTCCAACATTGACATTTAGAAAAGATGCTTCATTTCTATTCTCTATTGTATTGGGTGG
>JBGCDY010000911.1:0-2410 GCA_045105835.1 Chitinophagales bacterium | reverse complement strand
CACTAAAGCCTTGGCACGCTTTATGTTTGAATTTAAAATATCATGGCAAAACTGTTCTGCTGTACTTATGTTTTTCACACAATATACTACAGCAATAGTTTTGCCTATTTTTTTTGAATTGCTTTTCGTCCAAAGTCTAATCAAATAAAAGCTTGTGAGCAAACACATTGAATTTCAAAAACACCTAATTTAATATTTTTTCTACCTTACACCTCTACTCCTGCAAAGCAACAGCTCAGAACTCACTTACTCCCCCACACTTCCAAGAAAGATTTAAAATGATTACATTTGGTGAAACAACAATCTCCAAGAAAGAAAGCAATCAGACACATTCACCATGATTAAATCCACTCTCCAAATAATACTTCTCCTACTCATCATCGGACTCACCTCTTGCAATCAAACCCCGCCCAAAAGCAGCCCACTCGACCAAATACAAATCGTCAGAGACCAATGGGGCGTACCCCATATTTTTGCACCTACCGACAAAGAAGTAGCCTATGGTTTGGCATGGGTGCAATGTGAGGACGACTTCAATACCATGCAGGAACAAATGCTGGCAATCAAGGGAATGTTGGGAGAAGTGAAAGGACAGGATCGAATTGTCGTGGATTTCGGGGTAAAATTCATGGGTTTGCGGGAAATCGTGGAAGAACGCTATGAGCAAGATTTGGCAGCAGATTTTCGGGAAGTGCTGCAATATTTTGTGGACGGGGCGAATGCCTATGCCGCTTTGCATCCCGAAGAGGTTTTATTGAAGGGCATGTTTCCATTGAGGGGGCAGGATTTGATTATGGGCTACCTCTTGGGCATGGTAGATGTATCTGGCGCAGGCAAAGATTTGCAGCGCATCATGAATGGTACAATCAAAAATGATATAAAATCCTCTCCTCCAAAGAATACAAGCAAGAATTTTCAGCAAATCAAAAATACCAAAATAAAATCCCCTCCTTCGGAGGGGACAAAGGGGAGGTTCAAAGGCTCCAATGCCATCGCCATCAGCCGCAACAAAACCACCGACGGCAAAACCTACCTCGCCATCAATTCCCACCAACCCCTTGAAGGTTGGTACTCTTGGTATGAAGCCCATTTGGTGAGTGAAGAAGGCATGAATATTTTGGGTGGAACTTTCCCTGGTGGAGTCAATATTTTTCATGGCGCAAACGAAAATTTGGGCTGGGCGCATACGGTCAATCACGCCGATTTTTCGGATGTGTATCAACTCACCATGAATCCCGACAATGACCTTCAATACCGTTTTGATGGAGAATGGTTGACCTTAGAAACGACTCGCTATTGGTCGTGGTTGAAGCTTTGGAAGTTCATCAAAATTCCCATCCGCAAAACCATTTACCAAAGCAAATACGGTCCTACTTTCGAGACCGAAGACGGTTTTTTCTCTTGGAGATATACCGTCAATCTCGACATCCGTGCTGCCGAACAATGGTACAGAATGAACAAAGCCCAAAACTTTGCAGGCTTCAAAAAAGCTTTGGAGATGCAAGGCATTCCCTGTACCAACATCGTCTATGCCGACCGAGAAGACAATATTTTTTACATCAGCAATGGGCGCATTCCCGTCCGCAATTCGCTATATGCATGGGAAGGAGTATTGCCTGGTGACACTTCCTCTACACTTTGGACTACAAATTACTATCCAATTGATAGCCTTCCGCAAGTTTTGAATCCCGAATCAGGCTATGTATTCAACACCAACAACACGCCTTTTTCGTCCAGTGACAGTCTCAACAATCCTCCCGAAACTTCGCTCAACAAACTGCTCGGCTACCTCCCAACTCATGCCGAAAACAACCGTTCTTCAAGGTTTTTGGAATTGATTTCGCAATACGACAGCTTGAGTTATGAAGACTTCAAACGCATCAAATTTGACCAACACTACCCCACTCCCCTCGCCCATCCCAAAATGAAAAATTTGGAGCTTCTCCTTCAATTGGAGGCTGCAAAACATCCCGAAATTGCGGATGCTATTGAAGCGCTGCAATCTTGGGACAGAAACTGCAACAGAGAAAGTACGACTGCGCCTTTGTTCATCTTATCGCTCAATCACCTGACGGATTCTTTGAAGGCTGCTGACCGCTACAAGCTTGGCAATCCTATTTCGGAAGCGGAATGTGTGGCAGCGATTTTGAAGGGAAAAACGGAAATGCTTGCCAATCACCAAAGCCTTCGTCTTCCTTTGGGCGAACTGCAAAGGCATATTCGTGGCGATGTGAACATTCCTTTGGGTGGTGCGCCTGATGTTTTGGGGGCGATGTACAGCAAAAAATTGGAGGATGGTTCGCATCAACACAAGGGTGTGGCGGGTGAATCTTACATCGAGTTGGTGCGATTTAGCGAAAATGGAGTGGAGATTGAGAGTGTGAATGCTTATGGCACTTCGGCTAAACCG
>JBGCDY010000910.1:0-5435 GCA_045105835.1 Chitinophagales bacterium | reverse complement strand
AAAAAACTGCCACTCATCAACTCTATGATGACAGTTACCAACTCATTAATAAACAAATAAACTATGCTTTGTTTTTGTATGACATTGGAGGATAATTTAATTACAACTTAATCCACATTGTCGTGCAAAAATGGATTGCGTTTTTTGATCTCCAATTTATCCTTATCATCCTCCGTCAAGGAATATTTAGAAATATTCGACTCCGAAGAATGCGGTGTATCCTCTAGTTCCACATTGCGGCGTTTGTAAGCTGGCTCATTCTCCAACTCCTTCAAGTTTGAATTAGAAGGCGACTGCAATTTCATGCTCAATCCACGCAGGCGTTTTCTACGCTCCATGAACACTTTCATGCGCTCATCATCGGTGCTGTAAGTCTTGCCATATCGTTTGGTATCAAAATGCGGGTTACCCGTTTTTTCCTCCTCTTGAATCGGTTCAACTTCTTGCTTAGGCGTAATGCGCTTGTAGCGTTTTGGATTGAAGTTCAACTCCTCAGAAGGTTCTTCTCTTTCAGGCTGCTTCAATACAGGCTCCCTAGAAGAAACGACGTTTTTTTTAATAGGAGTTTCATCATCCAAGCTAATCACCACTCGCTCAGGCTTGCTTGCCTTGCGTGCTTCTTTGGTCTCAAAACCCGTAGCGATTACCGTCACACTAATGCGGTCTTCCAAAGCTTCATTCGAGCAGTTACCCCAGATAACTTCTGAAGTATAACCCGCAGCTTCTTGAATATAGCTTGTAATCTCGCTCACCTCGTCCATCAATACCTCTTTGATACCAGAAGTAATGTTCAACAAAATGTGCTGTGCACCTCGAATATCGTTTTCGCTCAACAAAGGAGAAGCCAAAGCTTGTTTCACCGCCTTCAATGCACGATCGTCTCCAACCGCCATACCAGAACCCATGATTGCCACACCACTGTTGCGCATCACCGTACTAACATCCTCAAAATCCACGTTCACATAACCAGGAACGGTGATAATCTCAGCAATACCTCTTGCAGCAGTTGCCAATACATCATCCGCTTTCGCAAAAGCTTCAGAAAGAGACAAATTGCCATAAAGCTCACGCATCTTGTCATTCGAAATCACAATCAGCGCATCTACATTCTCCTTCAATTCTTGGATTCCTTTGTCTGCCTGACGGATACGTTTTCCACCTTCAAAAAAGAAAGGAGTCGTAACGATTCCTACCGTTAAGATACCCAATTCACGAGCTGCACGAGCCACTACAGGCGCACCTCCCGTACCTGTACCACCGCCCATACCAGCAGTGATAAAAATCATTTTGGTATCCTTACCCAATGCAACTTTGATGTCATCCATAGACTCCAAAGTTGCATTGCGTCCTACTTCAGGTTGAGAACCTGCACCTCGACCTTCGGTCAGGCTTGGTCCCAATTGTATTTTATTAGGAATTTGATTTTGTTCCAATGCTTGTTCATCTGTATTGCAGATCATAAAGTTTACCCCTACGATTCCCTGCTTAAACATGTGAGTGACTGCATTGCTTCCCCCGCCTCCAACACCAATCACCTTGATGATGGAATTTTCTTCTTTTGGTAAATCAAACTGTATAGACATAGTTTATTATTTTTTTCGTTTACTGTTTATTGGTTTAAAATTTTCAGAGTGGGTTTAATATGTCATTTTAAAGCTATACAGTTGAATTGCTGTACTGTCGGAAAAGTTCCCATTGGCAATATAACAATTCAATAGCATAACAATAAATCAATTATAGTCATTCATATCTCCTTCCAACCATTCCTTGCTTTTGCGGACCAAATTGTCCCACCAAGAGCCAGATGATTTAGAAGAAGTTTCTTCTTGGTAAATATCCTGAAAATCATCCTTTGGGCGTTCTAAAGGCGTTTCATCCACCACAGGAACATCCATCGGTAGCATTTCGTCAGGAGCTGCAATAGCAGCAGCAGCCACCGCCTCAGTCGCTTCAACAGGATCTTGGTTTTCCATCGCCATAATCACCAACCCAACAGCCGTAGCAAAAATAGGATCGTTCAAATCACGGTAATTAGGATTCACCAAATGCTCACTCGGAATTCCTACACGGGCATCCATTCCACTCACAAACTCGGTCAAGAAGTCCAAAAATTTCAACCTTGCACCACCACCAGTCGCCACAATACCGCCAATCAACTTGTTCTCAAATCCAGAACGGCGAATCTCAAAATACACATGCTCCAAGATTTCCTCCATACGAGCCTGAATGATGTGCGACAAATTGCGGACTGAAATCTCTTTTGGAGAACGTCCACGAATGCCAGGAATCGAAACCACTGCATTCTCTTTTGCCTCAGTCACCAATGCACATCCAAACTTCACTTTCAGTTTTTCTGCTTGGTCTTGCATCACCATACAGCCTTCCTTGATGTCTTCCGTCACGATATTTCCTCCCAAAGGAATCACCGCCGTATGTCGGATGATACCCTCTTGAAAAATCGCAATATCCGTCGTGCCACCGCCAATATCTACCAGCGCAACACCTGCCTCCAACTCCTCATCATTTAGCACAGCTTCAGCCGAAGCCAAAGGCTCCAAAATCAAGCCTGCTACTTTCAATCCTGCTTTCTCTACACAGCGATTGATATTTTTGATAGCTGCATCCTGTCCTGTAATCACATGAAAGTCCGCTTCCAATCTCACACCCGACATCCCGATCGGGTCTTTGATATTCGGTTGACCATCAATCGTGAATTCTTGTGGCAAAACGTGAATGATTTGCTCACCAGGATCCAGTCTCAACTTATACATATCTGTCACCAAACGCTCAATGTCGTTTAGGTCAATTTCTTGTTCGTCGTGGTTTCTCATCAAATAGCCTCTGTGTTTTTGGCTCTTGATATGCTGTCCAGCGATTCCCACATACACATTTGTAATGTCTATACCAGAACGTCTTTTAGCTTCTTCCACTGCTTCTTCAATAGCGTAAACTGTTTTGTCAATATTCGAAATGACTCCTCTCCGCACGCCTTCGGAGGCTGACTTCCCTACACCTAATACCTCAATCTTACCGTAATCCGTTCGACGGGCTACGATTGCGCAAATTTTGGTAGTTCCGATGTCAAGGGCCGCAACTATTGTGTTCGTGTTTCCCATGTTGGTTAATTTATTTTTTCGTGCAAACAATCTGACTCTTATACTTTAGGTTAATTTCTTTGTATGTATTCCACCCGACGCTTGATAGACCGTCTTTGTAAAACGCCATCAAAAGCTCAAACTTACGCTCGATGTCTTCCATTGTTTCCAATGTTCCCAAGATAATCTCGTGTTCACCTACTTTCGGGATGATACTAATGTCTCCATTTTCTGCCACATACATTTGTTCTACTTGGGACTTCCAAAAGTCGTGGCGGTCAATGAAATTTGCTAGTAAATATAAACTCTTCACAATGGGCGCTTGGATCATTCCGTCCATGCGTCCATTGTCATATATATTTCCCGAAGCCACTGGCACACGTGCTGTGAAATCCAATGAAATCGGCATTTTTTCACCTTCTCTACTGATATAGTAGGCTTGATTGTCTCCATTAATCACCCTCACCAAAGGGTATTTCTGCATGACTTCTGCCCACAATTTGCCATTGATGTCAATGTACAATTCCGCATTCTCAATATACGGATTGTCCTTCAATGACATTTCCAATTCATTCAAATGAATAAATTTAATTGGCAAATCAAAATTATTGTTTGGTAATTGTGCCGCCATCATTTGCGCCACATCATCATCATCAACAAACTGATTCCCCGCTTCTCGCTCGATCATCACCTCAACACCCGAACACAACTGATTGTCTTGCATACTTCCAGAAGCTCCAATAGCTACCATAAACAAAATACCTGTCATGAACCAAGCGAAGGCAAAAAGAACGTGATTATATGTCTGAAACCATTTACGCACTGAATATAAAATTAAAATATCAATTAAAAAAAATCTTGATTACTCTCGCGCTCGTTTGCAACGAGAGTGTACCCATTAAGCACTCGTTGCAAACGAGCGCAAGTTCAAATCCTAAGAATCACCTATTCCTGTCAACAAGTCTCGAATCGGCAAGACCAAGCCACTAATATCTCCTGCACCAACTGTCAGCAACACCTCAAAATCTCTCCCTTCAATCCACGCCAACAATTCCGATTTCGGACACATTGTTTTCTCTTCAATCGTCACCTCATCAAAAATTAGCTTTGAAGTCACTCCCTCTATCGGCTTTTCCCTTGCAGGATAGATATCCAATAAAACGACCTCATCCGCCAAATTCAAACTCTTTCCAAAACCTTCTGCCAAATCTTTCGTACGACTAAATAAGTGCGGCTGAAAAATAGCAGTAATTTTTTTGTCTGCATATAAATCTCGAACAGAGGTCAACAAAGCCCTCAGTTCTTCAGGATGATGTGCATAATCGTCAATCATCACCACCCCATTTTTTTTCACCTCAATTTCTTCTTCCTTCAAGGAACTCTCAGGATATTTCGGCAAAGGTTCGATAATGTACTCAAACCGTCGCTTGATTCCCTTAAACGTTGCCAATGCCTCTGCAATTGCCTGTCCCTCAATTCCCAAACTCTCTGCTACTGCAATTGCAGCAATCGAATTTTCTACATTGTGCAAACCTCCAATATTCAATGCCAACTGAGCGTATCTTTTTGCGGGGGACTCCAATTCAAAAATATAAGCTCCGCCCAAAATACTCCTTTGACGAATGTGGAAATCGGCGGTTTCAGATTGAAGGTCATAAGTCAAGATTCGACCATTTACCTCCAAATTCGGCAAAATTGGAATCCCTTCTTTTGCCACCAACAGTCCATTTTCTTTCATTTGTCGGACAAACAAAGTAAAAGCTTCTTCCACTCCTGCTTGTGTGCCATAAATATCCAAATGATCTGTATCGACTGCGGTAATCACCGCCACATTTGGATGCAAATTTAAAAAAGAACGATCGTATTCATCTGCCTCCACCACAATCACATCTGTCCTTCCTGACAAATAATTGGAATTGTAGTTCACCATAATTCCTCCCACAAAAGCCGTACAACCATAACCCGCTTGCTCCAAAATATGGGCAATCATACTCGTCACCGTTGTTTTGCCATGTGAACCTGCCACTGCAATCGTGAAGGTATCTTTTGTAATCAAGCCCAAAATCTGTGAGCGCTTCAAAACAGGGTAATCATGGTCTCGATAATAGTTCAACTCCAAATGATTGTTTGGTATTGCAGGGGTAAAAACCACCACATCCACTTCTTTTGGAATCGCCTCAACATCTTCTTCAAAACGAATCACCATCCCCTCCGCTTGCAATTGATCGGTCAGAGGCGTAGCCGTTTTGTCATAACCCGACACCTTCGCACCTCTTCGGTGAAAGTAGCGAGCCAAAGCACTCATGCCTATACCGCCAATGCCTATGAAATAGACGGATG
>JBGCDY010000909.1:0-7868 GCA_045105835.1 Chitinophagales bacterium | reverse complement strand
TGAGCGGGTATAGCACAATGGTAGTGCATCGGCATGCCACGTCGAAAATGAGCGTTCGATTCGTTCTATCTGCTCCAAAAAATCGCATCCCAACCCATGAAGCTTACATACTATTGGAGTAACGGTAACTCAATTGCCTCATAGCTTTAACTGAAGGTTCGAGTCCTTCATAGTGAACCAAACACAGCCTCGTCAACTTGTGCGATTTTTCTTTATCAGATTCAAACTTAAAACCTGTAACTCATGTTCAGTTTCTTCAAAAAGACAAAAACGGATTCTACTGCAATGACTGCAATAAAAAGCAGCCTTGAAGCACAACTGAACCAAGTAGATATCTGCTTTGTGATTGACACCACAGGAAGTATGGGCGGTTTTATCAGTGCGGCTAAGACACAACTATTGAAGGTAGTGAAACAATTGTCTGCAAATAGTGACATCAATTTGCAAATTGGTTTGGTAGAATACCGAGACCATCCGCCACAAGACAAAAGTTTTGTGACCCGAATCTATCCGCTTACGGCTGATTTGAAGGAAATGCAAGTAAGGATTAACCAATTGAAACCAGGTGGAGGAGGCGATGCGCCAGAAGCTGTTTATCAAGGCGTTTATGATGCCTGCAATGAGATGGAATGGCGCAAGCATAGTTACCGTTTTGCCCTCTTGGTGGGAGATGCTCCGCCACACGCTTTTGCGAAATGGTTGAAGGAGGCAACAGGTGGAATGGAAAAATTTGCGAATCATGGGGATGCTTGGTCAAATCAATGCCCAAGTGGTTTGGATGTGTATTCGGTGACTGCAATGGCAGAGCAAAATCGGGTGAAACTTTATGGACTTGCCATGACTACACCTGCCGCCGAAGTGCCTTTTGAAGTGATGGCAAAAATGACGGGTGGAGAATGTTTTTTGAGTAATCGAGGGGATGGAGTGATTGAGAAGATTGAAGCCATTTTGAAGAGCGAGTTTGATAATTTGCATTTTGATAAGAAAGTTTTGAAGGTGTTTACTGGAATGGAAACCAATGATATTGAAGTGGAGAGCTTGGCGGAAGAATTGAAGGTGGCGGTGAATGAGGTGGTGGCTTCGGTTTCGAGGCTTGGGAAACGTGGGTTTCTTGCTTAATGCTGTTCATTTTATTTTACTTGTCATTCCGTAGGAATCTTATGTAGTGAAATAACCAAATTGGATAGAAGGAAGGAGTTTTGTCAAAAGGATTCAGAAGATGCTTACAGCATGACAATGTAAAAACCATTCAGCAATTTAACAATAAAACAATTTTTAAGACAATGACACAAATGACTAACAATGAACGAGATTTGCGACTGGATATGCTGAACAGTTTGCTGACTACGCCACACCGTCAGGTAGGCAAGGTGGCAGAGCTGCACAAGGATATGCTCACGCTCGACCCTTTGTTTTATGGTCACTTGGCGGTATGGTACCAAGACAATGGCGATGTACGTGACCACAAGGAAGTGTTTATTGCGAATTTGATGACCAGTGATGAGCCGATTTTTCGAGATGCAGGATTCGTCTTGCTGCAAGAATTGCCGCCATACCAAGTGGCACGAGTGGTGGACTTTATGAAGAAATTCAACAAAAAAGTGCCACGTTCTGCTCGAACTGCTGTGAAACAATACTTGCGTAAGCGAGAGGCAAAGGACAAATTTTTCGATAGAACGGTGATGCGTGGACGCAAGGCAATGAAGCAATTGTATGCAGGTCTGCATATCAAGCCTTCAAAGCGAGCCGATGCCATTTTGTTTAAGAATGACCCTCCAAAGGGAAGTTTGCCCTACATGGTGAAGCAGTTGGCGAAGGCACAATCTGCTGCCGAACAAGCGCAAATGATTGTGGAATACAATATTCCTTATACGGTGGCGGTCGGTACGGTGAACAAGCTGACTCCTATGGTTTTGGTGGCTTTGATTGGCGTGATGTCGCCACAAGAGGTGATTAACAACTTGAAGTCATTGAAGACGAGAGGGGCGATGGAACACCCAGAAGTGAAGGCTTTGATTGATAGCAGATTGGACGAGGCTGCAAAGTCAAAACGTGTGTCGGCTTTCAAGGCTCGTGTGGCTTCGGATGTGACCAAAGTGGATGCCGAAACTGCCAAAAAGTTGGAGAAAATCACCAACGAACAAATCAAGCGCAAGGGTAAAATTAGTAAATCTACGGCTTTGTTTGTCGATAAATCGGGTTCTATGGAGAGTGCGATTGAGATTGGAAAGCGTTTGGCGGCTATGATTTCGGGTATTAGTGATTCGGATTTGTATGTGTATGCTTTCGATTCTATGCCTTATGAAGTCAAGGCTCGTGGCAAGGAATTGACCGACTGGGAAAAAGCGTTTCGCTTGATTCGAGCAGGCGGTTCTACGAGTATTGGTGCGCCTTTGGAGGCTTTGAGAGTGAAGAAGATAGCGGTGGAACAAATCATCATCGTGACGGATGAGGGTGAAAACGCTGCTCCGTATTTCACGAAGACTTACGAAAAGTATGTCGAGCAATTGAAGTTGGAAACCAATGTGATTTTGGTGAAGGTCGGTCATGCGAGTGGCTACATCGAAAAGCAAATGAAAGCCAAGCAATTGCCTGTTGATACGTTTACTTTCGGTGGCGATTACTACTCATTGCCCAACTTGATTCCGTTTTTGAATCGTCCATCTCGATTGGAGTTGTTGATGGAGATTTTGGAAACGGTGTTGCCTGAGCGGGTTGTGATGGTGGCTGGTTGATTGGTGAGTGAACTGATCACTGATAACCAATTACTAACAAAAAAATGTTGATTAGATAGTGTGTAATGACTCCCGAAATCGTTTGGTTTTGGGGGTTATTTTTCCTGAAACTTTGCCAACAATTTCCAATTTTGGCAACAGTTGAAGGATAAATGGAGAGTTGACTGAGTGGTTTAAGGTGTCTCCCTGCTAAGGTGATGTGCAAGCAATTGTGTCGAGAGTTCGAATCTCTCACTCTCCGCTTTAATTTTGAATGATTTAGTTCTTTGAATTTGAGGGATATTATGACGTTTCTTGACCAACCATTTTCTAAAGATTTTTGGGCATACCAAAGACGTTATTTTTTACTTTTTGAAGTAGTGTGAGGTTATGGTATCAACTAATTTGGTCAAGTAGTGCTTGACCAATTGAAAATTAAAAAATACTAATTTGCTGTTGTTTGATTTAGTGGGGTAGAAATTAAGAAATGGTTATATTTGTTTTCTTATTTCAACAAATGAATTTACAAAATGCAAAAGAGGGTTCGTATAGTAAAAAAGGAGAAGATAATTCTAACTTGTTATATCAGATTTCTCTGACAGGTATAGAACGTTTGAAGGAATTAGAAGATTTACGAGAACAATACAATCAATGGTGATATGGTACTGAACAAGGATTTCAAAGAGTTTATCGAATTGTTAAACGTACATGATGTAAGGTGTTTATTTATAGACGGATATGTTGTTTGCTATGACAAGTATTTGTAACCAATCAGAGAAAAAATGATAGCTGAATACAAAGAATATGAAATTGAAATTTTGGATGATAAGGAATATTCAATAGAATCGGTAGATAACCTAAAAAAATACAAGTTTGAATATTTTGAAGGTAAAGAAATTGAAGGAAGGTTTTATCCAGTAAGTAAGCATGGAATTCGAGTAAAGGATAAATCAAATAATGAGGACATTGCAAGTGCAATAATTTGTGAAAATGGAGGGCTAACAACAATCCACGAAAAATCATTCTTTATTGACAATCAAAAAATATGGATTTGTATTGGCAATAAAATTTACTGCTTGAGTTTGCCTAAATTGGAAATAGAGTGGTTTGGAAGACTTGATTGCGCCACAAATTTTTCAATAAATCCATTTAAAGGTGATTTTATAATTCATGGGGAATTAGAGATTTTACGAGTAAATCGAAAAGGTGAAATAAAGTGGAGGTTTGGTTCAAAAGATATTTTTGTAATGGAAAACGAAGAAGATAATTTTCAGATAAAAAACGATTGGATTGAAGCTAAAGACTGGGAAGGGTACAAATACAAAATCAACGAAAATGGGAATGAAATTAAAGAACCATAATTAATTTTACGACATTAAGTTTCCGAAGCCTTGACTTCAAAAAAACGTAACAAATGATTCTAGCAACCAAACTACTCTACAACGACCAAATCCTCACCGAAGCTGCAAAACGCTTTGGGAGTTCCATGCAGCAAACAAAAGACTTAGGCGGTTTTGAAAGCTTTGTGTATGAAATAGAACGGGGAGATGGACGGCAATACATTATGAAAATTACCCACAGTGTTCGCCGAACCAAAGACTATCTGATGGGAGAATTGGAGTTTGTCAATTATTTGGCTGCCAATGGGGTACAAACACCTGCTGCTGTTCCTTCGGTGAATGGAGAACTGATTGAAATTATTGAAGCAAAGGAAGGGTATTTTTTGGCTTATGCTTTTGAAAAGGCGGAAGGGCGACTGGTTGAGGCAAAGGATTGGAGCATAGATTTTGCGCAAGAGTGGGGCAGGGTATTGGGACAAATGCACCGTTTGACCAAGGATTATATACCTTCAAAGCCATCCTATAAGCGACAAGAATGGTTGGAAGGCGATGTTTTTGTGAATCGTAGAAAGTACATTCCTACGGACAAAAAACACGAAAAGGCATTGGAGGTGTTTGATGCTTTATTGAAGGAAATAGACGAACTTCCTAAGACGAAGGATTCTTATGGTTTGATTCATAATGATTTGCATCACAATAATTTTTTTATTACTCCAAATCAAAAAATCATTCCCTTTGATTTTGATGACGGTGAATACCACTATTTTATCAATGATATTGCGATTATACTATATCATTTGATACGACACAATAAGTTTGACTTTTTGAAGAAAGGTAGTGTGGATTTTGTTTTGTCGCACTTAATGGAAGGTTATAGAAAGGAAAATAGCTTGGATGATTTTTGGCTGCAAAAACTGCCTCTTTTTGTCCGCAAACGCCATGCTTTGTTTTTGTCTGTTTATTACATGATTTGGGAAGGGGAGGAGTTGAATGAAGAGCAGTTGGAGTGGTTGGAACAGCTGAGGAGAGAAGTGGAGGAGAAGGATGAATTAATCTTTTAGAAATGCTACTGAAAAACAAAGAAGCCTTTAAGAGGAAAGTTCAGGAATACATTGATAGTGGATATGTCCGAAGGAAAAAACATCCTACTCATGACCTATGGATTTACAACTATACGCCTAAGTGTCAGTATGCGGAGTTTTGGGATGAAATCACTTTGAATTGCAGGGGATTAATACTGGATTCAGATTACGAAATAGTTGCCAAGCCTTTTGAAAAGTTCTTCAATCTGGAGCAAGTAAAAGCGGAAGATATTCCAAGTTCGGACTACAAAATCTATGAAAAGATGGATGGTTCATTGGGTATTTTGTATTGGTTGGATGATGAACCTCATATTGCGACTCGTGGAAGTTTTGATTCGGTACAGGCATTGAGAGCCACAGAGTTGTTGCAAACCAAATACAGGGAATACATCAAATACTTGAAACGAGGATGGACTTATTTGTTTGAAATAATCGTGGCGGAAAGCAAGGTGGTGATAGAGTATGATAAGGAATATTTGGTATTGATTGGAGTGATAAACAATGCAACTTTTAGGGATGAAACTTTGGTGGATATTGGTTTTCCTATTGCCCAAAGTTATGCTGGAACGAAAGATTTTCGAGAATTAAAGCAGCTCAATACCAAGGGTAAGGAAGGATTTGTAGTGCATTTTGAAGACGGTTTTCGAGTCAAAATCAAGTTTGAAGAATATGTTAGGGTGCACAAGCTTAGAACGAGTATCAGCAATCTTGCTGTTTGGGAAAACTTGAAATGTGGCTTTGACTTTAACGAGTTATTGGAGGATATTCCAGATGAAATGTTCGATTGGATAAAGAAAGTTAAAGAGAAATTGGAAAGGCAATATGCGGAAATTGAAGCGGTGGCGAAATTTGAATTCAAGGTGTTTGAAACGAGAAAGGAAGCTGCGGAATATTTTAAGAAATGTAGCTATCCTCGGATTCTTTTTCTGATGTTGGATGCTAGGGATTATAGTGAGTTGATATGGAATAGGGTTCGACCAAAGGAGTTTCTGAAGCCACGCAATTTAATGAATAATTAACAATATTTTGATATTGAAGGGAATACGACGACGATGGTTGTGTCGTACTGGTCTGTAAAACCAGCGCTCAAAAGGCTTAGTAGGTTCGAATCCTTCTATTCCCACAAATTCTGGAAGCGAGAAGTAGGAAGTGAGAGGAGAGATTGAAAAGTCTTGCTTCTCACTTCTCTGCTCTCGCATCTAAAAAAAGAAGGTGCCACAGGTTGGTCTGTAACTGGTTTTGAACACCAGAGTATCTTTATGGATAGGGGTTCGACTCCTCCACCTTCTGCAATAAAAACGTGCCCCAACATTTTAGAGCTTACATACCACAGTACGAGAGGAACAGTACCGTTTTTGGGTTGAAAAACCGAAGTGACGGGCGAGAAGATTCTGGGCGACAGATGAGTCGGGGAGGTGGGCTTGAAGGTAGCCATCCTTTAAAGAATGTGTAGCAACGCACCCGCAGAGAAGCCTTGAATTGAAGTACGCTTCGCTCTGATGACTTGCACGATTTTTATTTTTGGTGATTGGTGGATTGGTAACTGGTGATTAGGTGTTTGTAACAAAAATATCAAGATGAAGACGTTTTGGTAAAACGTCTCTACATGTAGAACAAAAAATGGAGGGATAGCTCAGATGGTAGAGCGTTTGTTTGAAGCACAAAAGGTGGTCGGCTCGGTACCGACTCTCTCCACTATTTATTGTGACTGGTTGATTTGTGACTGGTAAGTGGTTTTACTTAGGTTTGACCAATCACTAATCCACTAATTACCAATCACCAAACTGCCCTGTGGTATAAACGGTTAGCATACGAGCCTTTGACGCTCGTGGTCAGAGTTCGAATCTCTGTGGGGCAGCGATACCGTTTCAACTGTTGCCAAAATTGGAAATTGTTGGCAAAGTTTTCACTCGATTTTAAAATCAAAAAGCAATGGAAAAGGCATATAGAATAGCAGCCCTATCTGTGAAACAACGTTTTGCGGAGCATCAGCGGGATTATTTGGAGGTATTGAAGCGGATACGGAAGGGGCAAGTGGTGGTGTTTTCGGGAGATTACGATCAAGCGGAGAAGGTTTTGCAGGTGTTGAAGATTCCAGCGGAGGTGAATCCAACTAAAAGTGGTTTGCTGAATGCGGACATTGCTTTTGTGAATTGTTCGGGCAAATATGGTGATGTTTTGTTGGACAATATTGAAGCTTTTGTGGAGCAAGGTGGATGGTTGGTGAGTTCTGATTGGGCTTTGGACAAAGTTTTGGAAACGAAATTTAAGGGCATGGTTCGTTGGAATCAAAAGACTACGGGAACGGAAATTATTTCCATTGAACCAACTATGGACAGCCTTTGGTCGGATATTGTGGTCTTGGGGGCTGACCCTCAATGGCGTTTGTGGGGAAGTCATCCTATTGAAGTTTTGAATCACGAAAAGGTTAAAATTGAAGCAGCAAGTCACGATTTGTTGGTCAAATATGATGCGCCTGTAGTGGCGGTTCGTTTTGATTGGGAGGCAGGTCATGTTTTCCATGCGATTGGACACTTTTGGGCGAAAAACAGCCATACGCCAACAGTTCGGCATACGGGACCTTCAAAGGATTTTTTGAAGGCAGGTATGAAATTGAGTGTGGATGGCATTGCACAAGTGGCTTCAAGAGCGAAATTTGACTTGGATGAGGTGAATTTTGCAGATGTGCAAAGTGCGGCTACGGCTACCGAATTGGTGGCGCAGTTGTGTGT
>JBGCDY010000908.1:0-3020 GCA_045105835.1 Chitinophagales bacterium | reverse complement strand
TTGGCAGGTATTTTTTATACAGGAGGAACAACGGGTTTTCCAAAAGGAGCCATGTTGACCCACTCCAATTTATGGTCAAGTGCGATTGCTTTGGTGACGCTTATTGGATTGAAGGAAGAAGATAGGGTTTTGCATGCTGCTCCCATGTTTCACCTCGCAGATGGTGCATTGACACAGGGCGGAATGCTGGCAGGGTCTACCCATGTATTCATTCCGATGTTTACCCCAGCAGGAACGATTAGTGCCATTTCCAAATACAAAGCCAGTCATGCATTGCTTGTACCTGTTATGATTCAGATGGTTATCAATGACTCAAGTATCAAAGACGCAGACCTGTCTTCTTTGCGTTTTATTTTATACGGCGCATCTCCGATTTCGGAAGCCGTATTGGTTCGTGCCATGAACACTTTCTCTCAAGCAGATTTCGCACAAGGATATGGACAAACCGAATTGGCTCCTTTGGCTACTATGTTGTCTCCTGCATACCACGTTACAGAAGGTCCAAAAGCGGGCAAATTGAAGTCAGCAGGGCAAGCGATTCCCTGTGTTGAAATCAAAATTGCAGATGAAGACGGTAATGCACTTGAATCGGGAAAGATTGGAGAAATTGCTGTTCGAGGTCCCAATGCCATGTTGGGTTATTGGAACAAACCAGAGGAAACCGCCGTTTCGCTCCGCAATGGATGGGTGCATACAGGCGATGCTGGGTATATGGACGAAGAAGGTTTTGTATTCTTGGTAGATAGAGTCAAGGATATGATTGTGTCGGGAGGCGAAAATGTGTATTCGGCAGAGGTCGAAAATGCGGTTAGTAACCATCCTGCTGTCGAACAAGTGGTGGTGATTGGCATTCCTTCGGAAGAATGGGGCGAGCAAGTTCACGCAGAGATTATTTTGAAAGAAGGTCAAACGACGACCGAAGAGAGCATCATTGCCAAAACGAAAGAGTACATCGCCAATTACAAATGCCCAAGAAGTGTGTCGTTCCGAACCGAGCCATTTCCGTTGTCAGGTGCAGGTAAATTGTTGAAGAGAGAAGTGCGGAAGGTGTATTGGGAAGGAAAAGACCGACAAATTAATTAATCGTGATATGTAGGGGCAAGCCTTGTGCTTACCCAAAAGAAAATGTCAAGTTTCCCCAAAACAAAAAAAGGCTTCAAAACAATTTAGTTTTGAAGCCTTTTACAATTTAATGGAGGTCGAGAGCGGATTCGAACCGCTGTACAAGGTTTTGCAGACCTCTGCCTAGCCACTCGGCCACTCGACCATTGTTTAAAATGGAACGCAAAGATAGTTTTTTTTTGTAGTACACAAAAACTTTTGCTCATTTTCATACAAGACTTTTGAAGTTTTAATTTTTTAAAGAACAGTTTATCTAAAAAAACAACCTACAAACTTATCCTTCAAAAAACTGCTCTACTTCAATATAGGTACGCCCAACGCTTGAAGCAAATGGCGGATTCCACTTAGAAACCCTGACCTTAACGTGCCTCAAATCAGCACCCAAAGCTGCAATTTGTTCCAAAATTTGCTGTGCCAAATACTCAATCAATTTAGCCGATTTTTGCATGACTTTCTGTGTGATGGCAAACACGGTTTCGTAGTTGATAGTTCCCGTCAAATCATCTTTTTGAGCTGCAATATCAAAATTGGTACTTAAATATACATCCACAGTGTATTGACCACCAATGATTTGTTCTTCTGGGTAATAACCATGATAGGCATAAAATTCCATTCCTTCGAGGGCAATCAATGACATTCTTTGTATTTTTGAGGCTTTAAATATAGACGCAAGATACAAGACAAAAGACATAAGAACCTTTTTCCTGCAATTTTGTCTTTTTAATATCCTAAACAAACAAAAGCAAATGTCGACAAAAATAGCTGCAAAACAAGATTTGTATCAACACCCTGATTACTTCTTAGTGGAAGAACTCTTGACTGATGAACACCGATTGATTCGAGAAACGGTACAAGCATGGGTCAAAAAAGAGGTCAGTCCGATTATTGAAGATTATGCACAAAGAGCTGCTTTCCCACATCACTTATTGAAGGGTTTGGGCGAGATTGGTGCTTTCGGTCCAACGATTCCAATGGAATATGGTGGTGCAGGATTGGATTACATTTCCTATGGCATCATCATGCAAGAGTTAGAAAGAGGGGATTCGGGGATTCGTTCTACGGCTTCTGTCCAAAGTTCTTTGGTCATGTATCCGATATACACCTTTGGTAGTGAAGAACAAAGAAAAAAATACTTGCCCAAGTTGGCGACTGGTGAAATGATGGGTTGTTTTGGTCTGACCGAACCCGACCATGGTTCTAATCCTGGAGGAATGATTACCAATATCAAAGACAAGGGCGACCACTATTTACTCAATGGCGCAAAAATGTGGATTTCCAATTCTCCCTTTGCAGACATCGCTGTGGTGTGGGCAAAAGACGAGGAAGGAATCATCAGAGGCTTGATTGTGGAGCGTGGCATGGAGGGTTTTTCGACTCCCGAAATTCATGGGAAATGGTCGCTTCGTGCTTCGGCTACAGGTGAGTTGGTGTTTGACAATGTGAAAATTCCAAAAGAAAACCTGTTGCCAAAATCAAAAGGTTTGAAGTCTCCTTTGATGTGCTTGTCTTCGGCTCGTTTTGGCATTGCTTGGGGCGCAATTGGGGCAGCTACAGATTGCTACGATTCTGCTTTGCGTTATTCCTTGCAGCGAGAACAATTTGGCAAACCGATTGCAGGTTTTCAATTGACTCAGAAGAAATTAGCCGAAATGATTACCGAAATCACCAAAGCCCAACTATTGGCTTGGCGTTTGGGTGTTTTGAAAAACGAAGGTCGTGCGACTCCTGCCCAAATCTCGATGGGTAAACGAAACAATGTTGATATGGCTTTGCAGATTGCTCGGGAAGCTCGCCAAATTCATGGTGGTATGGGCATTAGTGGAGAATACTCGATTATGCGCCATAGTATGAACTTGGAATCTGTGGTGACCTATGAAGGTACACATGATATTCACCTA
>JBGCDY010000907.1:0-3490 GCA_045105835.1 Chitinophagales bacterium | reverse complement strand
AAATAGGTAATTCGGTACACCCTAAAATAACTCCTTGTGCGCCTTCGTTTTGCAGTTCTTTTATAATCTCAATAACTTTTTGTTTTGAAGCATTTGTAAATTGCCCTTTGACTAATTCCTTATAGATAATATCATGGACGATTTGTCTGCCATTTGTATCAGGAATCAAAATTTCAAGCCCAAAATCATCGATTAGAGTTTTGGTATAAAACTCTTGTTCCATCGTGAATTTTGTCCCCAACAAGGCTACTTTTTTTTAACCTAAGTTCTTGATTGACTCACCAGTTGTTGTAGCAATGTGCATAAAAGGAACGCTTACATTTTCGGAGATGTAATGACTTACCAAATGTATGGTGTTTGTACAAAGCAAAATAATGTCTGCTCCTGCTCTTTCTAACTGTTGGGCAGCTTGTTTCATCAATTCTCCTATGGCTTCCCAATCGCCTTGAAAAGTCAAACGCTCTATCTCTGCAAAATCGACTGAAACCATAATGCATTTTGCAGAATGTGAACCTCCTAAAAGCTCTTTTACTTTGGTATTTAAAACCTCGTAATACAGTTTTGATGATTCCCAACTCATTCCTCCTATTAACCCTATCGTTCTCATACTCAACTTATTTTTTATCAATTTTGGTTCTTTAGGAATGCTACAAAAATAAATTTACACTTTTCGGGCTGAACATCCCCCAACCCCCTTCAAAGGGGGAATAAAGAATGTAAATTTATTTCTTCCGCATTCCTTAGCAAAAACCGTGAACTGAGACTTCGGTAGTTTCATCTTGTTAAGATTATTCTCTTTTATAATGATAGTCAATTCTTTGAAGACTAAAACTACCGAAGTCTTTATTTTTTCACAGAAATTGTCAGAGAACCTTATTTCTCCTCTATTTGTTCTTCTTTCAGCAAATATTATTTTACAATATTTTCTTGATCTTAAGTACTCATGCAAAAGTAATCAGGTAATTCATTGGCTGCAATTACTTGGAAAGCAGCCCTTCTATATCTGACATCCCGCATCTAACTTCTGACCTCTTACTTAATTACCCGTTCTGCGTCTTTCATCCTGATTACCTGTCATGTGTTTTTTGGCTCTCAAACCTTTATTGCCAAATTTATAGCTTATGGATAATTGAACCGATCTGCTGTCGTAGTAATACCTTGCCGTTTGTAATACACCATTGACACGGCTCTCATTCCGCTCTGCTGAAGACTTAAAGAGGTCATTCCCTCTTAAGCTAATGTTCAAATTCTTGTCAAGTAATAGGTATTGTAAGGATAACGAAAGTGAACTGGCTTCTTTGGTATTGTAAACCCCATTAATGCCTGGGAAACTATACCAAAAGTTAACTCCCATAAGTAGATTTTTAGTTAAATTGAAATCATTATAGGTTGAAAGGGTCGTGTTTATTCCTTTTTGGTCTTCTTGTTCTTCGGTTAAATAAAATTTTGATTCAGAGTAGTTTATATCCAGACTGTTATTGCTGCTCCACCATGATATTTTATCAAAAGTATAATTCCCTGAAACCCCAATACGGTGTGTGTTTATAAAATTTTCATTGGCGAAACGAATAATATTGGTGGAGGCATCTGCTAATGGGACTTGTGAAAACAAATTGTCTTCATAGCTATAATACAACTTTGTAACGAAGTTTTTATAGGTATTCGTTAATTCAAAATTGTCAATAAAGGCTGGCTGTAGAAAGGGATTCCCTTCAATGGCTTGAAATGGATTGGCAAAATAGATATTGGGGTTCAATTCAAAAAAACTTGGTCTTTGAATTCGTTTGCTGTAGTTGAATGAAAAGTTTGAATTCTCTGAGGCATCATAGGAGAGATAAATGGTTGGGAATAATTTGGTGTAATTGTTTTGTGTGGATACACTCGAATTATTGGATTTAGAATCGGTCTGAGTAGCTTCTACTCTTAATCCAAATTGTGTAGTCCATTTGTCGTTCAATTTTTTATTAGCAGAAAAATAGACTGCTTGGATATCTTCTTGATATTCAAAATTATTTTGAGAAATTGGTAAGCTTTCAACTGGACTGTCTACCAAACCGCTATTGAAAAATTGGATGTCATTCAAGAATTTTGAATTTGTTATTTTTCCACCAAAACTTAGATTGACCCAATCTAAAGGGTATTCAATATCTAATTTTGCAGATGCATTGCTTATGTCTTGATTGTTTGTATTGGTTCCTTTATAGAATTGTTCATAGAAAGGATTTTGAATCATTGAAGTGCCCGAATATGTTTTAATATCGGGATTGTTAAAACTGAAATAATCTAAGTTCAGTGTTATTTTTCGCCCCAAGGTGTCTATGGCAACTTCATTGTTGTAGTTTATGGAATGGATTTCTGGACTCAAATCCGCTGTTCCAACAGATTGAAGGGATCTTATTATTTCATTGGTACCATAATCAAAAACGGGTGTGTAAGGAGCATCTGTGTAATAATAATTGGATCGGTTATGTAGGTATTGTGCACCCATTTCCCATTTAGGGGTTAATTTATAATTAAGATCTATTCTGGCATTCAATCCTTTTATATCTCCTTTGAAGGGCGATGAAGTGTACCAAAGCCCATCAGGAAAATAAGCATAGTCGTCTTGCTCTTGGTAATAGATGGCATCTCTATAATTTATGGATGTTGCAATACTCAATTTATTCTTATTAAAATTGAAGCTTCCCCCTAAAGTACCTGATGGATAGCGCCGTTGGATATAGGATGATTTTAATTGAGCATTCCATGAATCTTCCTTTGCTTGTTTCAGGGTAATATTTATCAAACCACTATTGCCTGACGCTTCATATTTAGCTGGGGGTGTTGTGATTACTTCTATATTGGCTATGTCTTCTGATGCTATAGATTTTAAAAAATTAGCCAATTCTTCGCCAGACAATGGTACAATTTTATCGTCAATCATTACCTGAAGGTTGCTTTTGCCTATCATGGTAATGTTGTCATTTTGTACACGCACCCCAGGTGTAACTCTCAAAACTTCTAAAGCATCTCCTTCTGAAGCTTTAGATGAATTTTCAACATTAAAAACGAGGCGGTCTATTTTTCGTGTTATGAGTTTTCTTTTGGTAGTGACGATTAATTCTTCTAGTTGATGAGAGTTTTCAACTACAATTATCCCTAAATCAATGTTTTGGTCTTTTATTTCAATTTCTTTGGATATAAATTCTTGCCCAAGAAAAGAAACCTTCAATATATAAGACCCCGCTTTTGCAGACAGTTCAAAGCTTCCATCTACAGCTGTTACGGTTCCGATTGGGTGTTCTAATGTTGGACCTGATACAAGTATGTTGACAAACTCAATGGGTTGTTCTGTGGCTTTATCAAAAATTTTACCTTTTACTCCAATCTGTGCATTGGAAGTGATAGAGATAAGCAGCGTTAGTAGGATTGTAAGTTTATTCATTATATTTGATTTTTAAATTTCGACAAAAATATGCTTGCTCTCTCTTTATCACGAGAAACCTAATTG
>JBGCDY010000906.1:0-6528 GCA_045105835.1 Chitinophagales bacterium | reverse complement strand
TTCATTACTCTGGCACACCTACTGTTGCCAAGCGTGCGCCTTGGGATGGTGGTTTTGTGTGGAAGAAAGACAAAAACGACAATCACTTTGTAGGTGTTGCCTGTCAAGGATTTGGAGCAAGTTCTTGGTGGCCCACTAAAGACCATCAAAGCGACGAACCAGACAGTATGCGTATTGCAGGAACCGTTCCTTCCGATTTGGTGATGGCAAGTAATGGGCGGTTGCGAAGCACAGTTGAGGATGGTGATTGGACAACTTACGAATGGTTTGTGGGCTATCCCATCAACAATTACAATGCCTCAATTACCATTGCAGATTTTGTAAACTTCAATGATACCTACGAAAGTGAAACAGAAGGCACACTTGATTTGCGCTACTACGTTTTGTCCTACAATTTGGAGAAAGCCAAAAAACAGTTCGAGCAAGTTGGTCCAATGATGTCTTGCTATGAAGAATGGCTGGGAGCTTATCCTTTCTGGAAAGATGGTTTTGCGCTTATCGAAACGCCCTATTTGGGAATGGAGCACCAAAGCGGAATTGCTTACGGAAACGATTATTTGACGGGTTATGCAGGAAGTGATTTCTCACGCATTGGTTTGACCTTTGACTACATCATCATACACGAAGCAGGTCACGAATGGTGGGGAAACAATGTAACTTCCTTAGACATTGGTGATATGTGGATTCACGAGGGTTTTTGTACCTATTCCGAATCCTTGTATGTCGAGTGCATGAATGGTTATGAGACGGCAATGGATTATGTAAACGCCAAAAAACCAACGATTGGCAATAGAGAACCTGTGCAGGGGCCTTATGGTGTGAACAAAGAAGGAAATGGAGATATGTACAACAAAGGCATGTTGATGCTCAATACCGTTCGCCATGCCGTTGGAGATGCGGACGAATTGTGGAAAGAGATTTTGAAGGGACTGCAAACGGATTACCGCCACAGCATCGTCACCCGAAAAGACATCATCCAATATGTCAACGATAAAACAGGCAAGGACTTTTCCAGTATTTTCTCACAATACCTCGATCACACCTCTGTTCCACAATTGCAGTACAAAACCACCAAAAAAGGGAAAAACTTAATTGTAGATTACCGTTGGGAAGCAGATGCAGAAGGCTTCAACTTGCCCTTCAAATACAAAGACTGCAAAGGTGTTTGGCAAACTTTTCAGCCAACTTCGGAATGGCAAACTATGAAATTGAAGAAAATGAAGGCTAAAAATTTGGAATGGGCAATGCGAGAATTTTATGTCGTGGTGAAAGATATGAATGCAAAATAAATTGGAGTTTGTAAAGACTATGGTAGTTTTAGAAACTACCATAGTCTCATTTCACAGATTTTATCGTAACCTCCAAATAAGTTTAAAATGAAAAGATCGCCAACCTATCTATTCCTCGCCTTTTTATTTAGCTTCCCTCTCACGGCTCAAACCTATGAGTCGGGACAAAGTTATTTTGGAGAAAACGAATACATTGAATACAAAGCAGGCAATCTGCCCATCATCATTTCTGCTCCACATGGAGGAAGTTTAGAACCTTCCGAGATTCCAAATAGAAGCTGTTCTGGCTGTGTCTATGTGCGAGATTCCAACACCGAACAATTGGTTCGACAAATGTATGATGCTATTTTTGACTTATTTGGCTGTTATCCCCATGTCATTATCAACCGCCTACACCGCCGAAAACTGGATGCCAATCGAGAAATCGGAGATGCCGCAGATGGCAATCCTTTGGGAGAACAAGCATGGCGAGATTTTCACGATTTCATTGAGGCTGCAAAAAATACGACTAAGCAATCTTATGGCAAAGGTCTCTATTTGGATATACATGGACATGGGCACGATATTCAAAGGTTGGAATTGGGTTATCGGATTTCTAAATCGGAACTTCAATTGCCCAGTTCGACACTCAATCAAGCAGTTTATCTAAACGGCGCAAGCATCAAAAGTTTGGTCAATGACAATTTGAATCAGCTCCAACTTTCTGACCTATTGCAGGGAAGAGATAGTTTTGGTGAACTATTTGAACAAACAAATTACCCCGCAGTTCCTAGCCAAATCGACCCTTTTCCTCTTAATCAAGATGACTATTTTAGTGGAGGTTACAATACCAAAATACATGGATCTTCTTTGGGAGGTTCGATTGATGGCATTCAGATTGAGTGCAATATGGATGGGGTCAGAGACAATGCCAGCAATCGTGCCGATTTTGCGGAAGCTACGGCTTTGGTTTTGAAGCAATACTTGGAGAAACATTATTTTGGAGAAGGTTTTTTAGGGACAGATTGTAAATTGGTCACCGATATTGAAGAAAATCCCTTTTCTCCTTCAATGACTTTGCAGCTTCTTCCCAACCCTGTGGGAGATGAGTTGGAGGTACATTTTGAAGCTGCAAACCTCCTTCAAAACCCTATTTCGCTATCCATTGTCAATGAATTGGGGCAAGTCGTTTTACACAAATCCCACATTAAAGCCCAATCACTGCAAATTGAAGTTGAGGATTTGCCAAAAGGCTGGTATTTATTGCAGACAAAGTCAAAAGATTTTGTGAACACAAAACCATTTTTAAAAATAGATTATTGAAGACTCAAATTCAACATTGAAGTAGAAAAGCAGAAACAATCATCTTAACCTTCTATATCTTCAAACCTGCTATTCACTTATTAGCAAGTCACTAAACTTGTCACCTTCAATCCATTTATCGTACATAAATGATTTTACTTTCGATTATAATTGATACCTTAGTCTTATCAAAACAAAATATAAGTGCGCTGGTAATTTCAAAAAAATAAAACTCTGAAAGCCTGGCTTTCAAAATTTTGTAGTGCTGCATAATTATCAGAAAACCCAAATAGTCAACTATTTTTCCTATGCCAAACGTTTACTTTCGATTATTCTTTGGATTGTTATTTTTCTTAATATCAATACCTTCAATTGCCCAACAAGTAAAGTTCAATGAGGTTGTTTCGTCAAATTCTACCTATTTGGATGAAGATGGAGATTCTCCCGATTGGTTTGAGCTACACAATTTTGAGAATGAATCCATTTCTCTGGAAGGTTGGACAGTCACAGACGATATAGAACAAGCTGATAAATGGACATTTCCGAACAATATATTGGATGCAAATGGCTATATGCTCGTTTGGGCATCTGGCAAAGACCGTTATGTTGTAGAAACTCCTCGTACCCTCATCACACATGGAGATGTGTTCAGGTACATCATTCCCAATCAAAACATCAACCAATGGACTCAGGTAGGTTTTGTAGATTTGCAGTGGCAACAAGGTGCAACGAGTTTGGGCTATGGTGACGACGACGATGCTACGCTTTTGCCCTTAGGCACCCGTTCTGTTTTTCTCCGCAAAAACTTTACACTATCCGATGTCGATGCCATTCAAACATTGATTTTGGATATGGATTACGACGATTCCTTTGTTGCCTACATCAATGGTTTTGAAGTAGCAAGAGCAAATATTAACGGTATTCCTCCCGCTTATGATGCCACCTCCAATATAGACCGTGAGGCAACAATCTATCAAGATGGTCTTCCAGAACGATTTACTATAGAAAATCCACAGGGCTTATTGCGGCTTGGAGAAAATGTGTTGAGTGTTCAGGTTCACAATGTTTCCTCTACCTCTTCAGACTTGAGTATCATTCCTTTTTTGTCTGCCACTTATACCCAACCGACTACTGAAGGAATTGTGCCTCCAGACTTACTTTCTTTGAAAGCCAATAATTTACATGCCAATTTTAAGGTATCTTCCAATAGCGAAACCCTCTATTTGTTCAATCCTGATCAAGTATTGATCGACAGCATACAAATTGAAAATTTACCGCCTGATGTTTCTTTGGGCATCCCGAATGGCGGCGAAACACTTACTTATTTTGCTCCACCAAGTCCAGGACTTCCAAATCCTGCAAATGGGTTTATGGGAGTCAGTGATGCTACTATTGAATTTTCACATCCTGGTGGGGTGACCAATCCTGTTTTGTTGTCTATGAGTGGGGTAGAATCCCCTGCGGTCATTCGCTACACACTGGATTCCACGATACCTACCGAAACCTCTCCTATTTACAACTCAGCGATTCAGATTCCATCCATCACCGTTGTCCGAGCAAGGGTTTTTGAGGAAAACTATATTCCTTCCAAAACACAGACTCGAACTTATGTTGTCAATCAATCACACGATTTGCCTGTGATTTGTTTGGTAACCGAACCCCACAATTTCTTCGACTCAGATGAAGGTATTTATGTTTTGGGGGATGGCTATGTAGGCCCCGAACCCTACTATGGCTCCAATATTTGGCAAGATTGGGAACGCCCTATTCACTTCACTTTATACGAACCCGATGGTTCAATGGGAGTTGCATTTGATGGAGGGACAAAAATATTTGGTGGTTGGAGTAGGTCAATGGATCAGCGTTCTTTGTCCATTTTTGCTCGGAATCAATATGGCGTAGACCAAATCAATTATCCCTTATTTCCTGATAGAAATTACGATGTTTTTCAGGCATTGGTACTCCGAAACTCAGGCAATGACTGGATCAACACCATGATGCGAGATGGCACATTGACAGGATTGATGGAAGGCAGTGGATTGGATTTTCAGGCTTACAGGCCTGCTGTAACCTACCTTAATGGTCAGTATTGGGGTTTTTACAATATGCGGGAAAAGGTAAATGAACACTTCCTCGCTTCAAAGCACAAGCTCAAACCAGACGAAATCAACTTGTTACATTTTGCAGGAGAGGCAGTTCATGGCGACAACCAAGATTATGTCAAAGTCATAGATTTTGTGAAGGTAAATAGTCTCGTAGATGACAACAACTACCAAGTCGTCATAGATGAAATAGACATCGGAAATTTCATCACCTATGTAGTTGCTCAACTCTTTTTTGACAATCAGGATTGGCCTGGCAACAACATCAAATTTTGGAAGCCCGATGGAGGAAAATGGAAATGGATATTGTTTGATACCGATTTTGGATTTGGAATATGGAATGAGTTCGCCTATCAGAACAATACCATTGCTTTTGCACTCGAAAGCGATGGTCCAGGTTGGCCCAACCCACCTTGGTCAACTCTTCTGTTCAGAAAATTGATTCAAAACACTACCTTCAGAAATGCCTTGGTCAATCGTTTTGCGGATGAAATGAACTCCAGGTTCTTGTATGATAGAATCGAACAACAAATTGACGAAAATGCGCTAAGAATCTCATCTGAAGTATTGGCTCACTATGACAGGTGGGGCGAAGCTCCCTCTACTTGGTCTTCACAGGTTGCCAATATGAGAAACTTTGCAGCCAAAAGACCTGAATGGGTCAAACTACACATTCGAGAAGAATTTGACTTACCTGCAACGCATCGACTCTCCATCCAAAATGAGGATTCTACACAGGGTCATGTACAAGTCAATTCATTGACTATCAAAGATGAATCATGGTCTGGAGACTATTTTGAAGCAGTCCCCATCAAGATTACTGCAAAACCTGCTTTGGGTTATACTTTTAGCCATTGGACGGGTGCAGATGTTCCAAATAATCCAGAGATTGAAGTAGATATGAAAAGTGCCATGTCACTCACTCCTCATTTTGAGGGAAATGCTATTGACGAAATCGTCATCAATGAAATCAACTACAATTCGAGTGATGATTTGGACACAGGAGATTGGATAGAACTATTCAATCCCAATGAGGCTGCAATGGATTTGTCGAATTGGGTATTGAAGGACAATGATGATTCGCATGAATTTATCCTTCCAGAAGGAACAAACATTGCGGGCAAGGGCTATCTTATATTGACCAAAAATACTGCTGATTTTCAGGAGATTTACCCTGATATACCCGTATTAGGAGATTTTGATTTTGGTTTATCCAGTGATGAAGATGCGGTAAGGTTGTTTGATTCGGAAATGAACCTTAGGGATGAAGTACACTATCAAGCCACTGCTCCTTGGCCACTTGCTGCAAATGGTGAGGGCGCAACCTTAGAGTTAAAAAAACCTGATTTAGACAACAGCTTGGCTGAAAATTGGTCAAGTTTCCACGACTTTGGTAGCCCTAATAAAATCAACAACGACATCAATAACATCTTCACAGAACGCCTTATCCAGAATCTGCTCTACTACCCCAACCCTTTCACCGACGAAATCAACATCACTTTTTCTCTGCAAAAAACGACTAAAATAAAGGTGAGTTTGTACCGAATGGACGGTTCTTTGGTGCATTCTATTTTTGAAGGAAAACTTGGTTTTGGCAAACACCAGCTGGAAGCCAATATTGATTTTTTGAGCAAGGGTGTTTATTTGCTGCAAATCATTGAAGAAAACGGTGCAACGATTACTTCAAAATGGGTAAAAATGTAATTTTTAGCTCAGACATGAGACTAAAGACTATTTTTTTACTCCCAACGGTTTAATAAAAACATACGCTGTCTAACATGCCACCACAAGTCTTAAAAACACCCGATGCAGAAGTCGACATCACACTCCCATTGATTCGACAACTCCTTCAATCC
>JBGCDY010000905.1:0-2199 GCA_045105835.1 Chitinophagales bacterium | reverse complement strand
CTTCGCCCCAAGTGAAAGTTTCGCAAGGAGTCGCTGCCCCTGTGTCGTTGTTGTATTTCATGCTGACTCTCATGCGAGTTGTACCTTGCTGGGCTGTTGTTGGGATGGTGATTTCGCCAGATACATTGCTGTTGGTAGCTGCGCCTGCATCAAAAGCGAGTTCGTCCGCATCGTTGAAATCTCCGTCTCGGTTGTAGTCTATCCATACTCGCCAATATTCATTGAAAAGGTCGCTTGCAAATTCGGGTTCTAAGTCGATTGTATAAGTATCGCCTAAAAATAGGTCGGTGCTGATGTTGGTGTAATTTCCATATCCACCATCTGCGCCTGTGGTATTGTCGATGTCTGCAATGGCGACTCTGCCAATCCATTCGTCGGTGGTGATGTTTCCTTGTGTGCTGCAATAGTCGCTGATACTGATGTAGTTTTGTTTGGAAACAGTGTAAACGCATCCTGTGGGAGTCGTCACTTCTACGGACACATTGAAGTCGCCACCTTCAGCGTAAGTGACGCTTGGGTTTTGGAGGGTGGAGGTGGAAGGTGTGCCTCCTGCAAAGTTCCAAGACCAATTGAAATCGTCTGCCGAATTGCCGTCTGTGCCTGTGTAAAGGGCGGTGTATTGCACTTCTACGGGGGCTAATCCAGCTGTGGGTGTGGCAGTGAAATTGTAATTATTGGCGGATGTGCTTTCTAAATCAACGGTGTAATCTTCGACTTCTCCATTGAAGCCTGTGGCGCAAGCTGTCGGGAATTGATTGCTTTGCATACTGACCCTCATGCGGGTTTCGATATTGTTGACACAATCGGGCAAATCCAAATCTCCTGTGACTATTCCGTTGCCGCTGCCTTCAAAGACCATTTCGCCTGTGTCGTCCAAATCTTCGTCGCCATTGAAGTCTATCCATATTCGCCAGTATGCACACTCGCTACAAGCGAGCGCGAGACCTTCTCCACCTAATGAAACGCTATTTGTCTCTCCTTCTGTGACGGTGAAAGTGATGTCTTTGTAGTCCCCATATCCGCCATCGTTGCCGGAGTTGTGGGCAATTCCGTTGACGGTGACATTGGAGATGAAGGGCGAACCTGTGTTGCCTGTGGTTTCGCAATAGGGGTCGTCACAATAGCGTCGGTCTAAGGTGACTACGCCTGTATTATTGGGGTCGAGCCAGCCTTGTAGTTCGTTGGAGGCCAAACCTCCTGCATCCCATGAGTGGGAAAATTTTCCGTAGAAATCAGGCAATCCATTGTCATTCGTACCTGAACAGGCTGCTGAACCTCCAAAGAGTTGTCCGACAATTCGTTTTTCGGGATTGAAGAGTGGCGAACCTGAGGAACCGCCTTCGGTTACGCCTACATCCCAATCATCGACTCGCCATTCGTTGCCGCTTGTGGTGACGGGCTGGTTTTCGATGCAGATTTTTTTGATGTCGCCTGCGGGGTGGTGGATTCCTGTGACGGAAGGGGCAGCAGTGGGGGAATTGGACCAGCCTGCATAATAGACATTGTATTCGGGTGGTGGCTCGGAGTTGAGTTCTAAGAGCGCAAAGTCGGAAGCAGCTAAATTGGCCTTGAGGCTTGCGCCTGTAACACTTTGGTTGGTGGGGCCATTGATGTTGGTGCAATTCGGGCTTTCGTAGTTGAACTGAAAGATGAATTGGTTCATTTGGGCGGCACTGAATCCTGATGTGCAATGGTTGGCGGTCAGGAAATAGGGTTTGCAGTCTTGGGTTTGGTTGTTGATGAGTGCGCCTGAACAGAGCGAACCAATCATGACCATTCGGGCGACTGATTTTTTTTGGTCTTGCCAATCGTCTCCTTCGGGGCAGTTGACATTGACATTACATGCGCCTGAATCGTTGAAGCCTTTTTCTTGGTTTGCTTCGGCTTCGATGGAGCGAATGAAACGGTAGCCGTGGACGATTCTATCAATGGTGATGTTTCCTTTTCCTTTGACGGCTGCGGGTTCGTAGTACTCCAATATGCTGGTTGGGTCTTCGATGAGGTTGGTGGCGAAGGTGCGTGAAGCGTGGTTATTGTAGTGGGTGAATGCGCCCAATACTTTGCTTCTACTGGGATTGTAGAGGTAGAAACTTGCGCCTTTGGGGAGGTAGAAGTCGCTGTAGGTCAAGTTGATGGAACGAGCTTCTGGGCAATGGATTTGGAGTCGCCATATTCTATCGCCATTGGCTAATTCTGTCC
>JBGCDY010000904.1:0-4737 GCA_045105835.1 Chitinophagales bacterium | reverse complement strand
TTCATCATATTTGATTTTGTCTTTTTTTTTCTTTATTGTTTTATTTTATTTTGCGTTTTCGTTTGCGTTTGCGTTTGCGTTTGCGTTTGCGTTTGAGTTTGAGTTTGAGTTTGAGTTTGAGTTTGCGTTTGCGTTTGCGTTTGAGTTTGCGTTTGCGTTTGCGTTTGAGTTTGCGTTTGAATTTGCGTTTGAATTTGTGTTTCCGAAGCCTTTTGTCTCCACAAAAATCATCAAAGAACCCAAAACCTCTATCATGAAAACATTTTTGAAGACCTCCCTTTTTTTACTCAGTATTTTTACGACAAACAATATGGTTGCCCAATCCTTGACGGGTTTATGGACAGAGCCTAATTATCAAATGCAATTGCAGCTAAATCCAGATGGGAGTTATGTTTTGCAATATGCACAGGGAAATAGCTACGGGCAGTATGCGCTTCAAGGAAATCAGTTTTGGCTGCAAGATGCTTACGGCAATGCTTTGGCATATACGGTACTTCAATTGACTGCTGCTCATTTCCAGATAAGTGATGTCAATGGAACAGTGATGAGTTTTGTAAACCAAAACCCAGCTGTCGTTTCTCAGTCTACTTCAATGGAAGGGAAAACGATAGCAGTGCCTTGGGAACAATTGCAGTACAATCGAGAATTGGCACAGAATGGGGGTTTGGTTTTGAAGGAAAAAGAGGTGAAAATCTATGCTGCTTTGTTGGAGTTTTTGATTGAGGCCAACTTGAAGCCTGTTGAATTGAACGAATTGCAGAAAGCAGTGGTACTTGATTTTGAAGAGAATGCGAGTGCTTTATTGCAGGATGCCAAAGAGGTAGAGGCTGCCTTGAAAATGATTTATGCCCAAACAGATGTGATACAAATTGGTGTGGCTCGACAAGAATTGTTTGCAAGTTTACATACCTATATCCTCCAAAATCCTGTTTTGAAGCAAGGAGCATTTTTTAGCATATTGTATGCACATTTGCAGGTATTGGCTTTTGATTCGGTGAACAAATTGGTATTGACAGACAAAGATGTGGAGGCGTATTTGAAGTATGTGAACTTTACAAATAACTTGTTGGGAGTGCATCAGCAAATAAGCCAAGCCGAAGAAGAGGCTTTTCAGCAGCAGTTGACCAGCAGTTTTGCCCAGTTGCCTTTGGAGCAAAAGCAGGTTTTTTGCTCGGCTCGTTTATTATGGCAGCTTGTGGAGGCAAATTGGAACCAACTCAGCCCCTCAGAACAACAACAAACAATGAGGAATCTACAAGCACAGGCGAATAGGGATTTGTATTCAAGTAGCAGTGATTTGAAGGGTAATTAAGGGCGTTATGAGCAATCAGGGGAAGAAATCGTGGCAGAAATGGAGGCGGATGTGAAGCGTTGGGCGGCTGAAAAAGGAATGACCGTCGAGGAATATTTGGAATACCGCCGAGGCTTTAATGCTACCTTTCCGATGATGCAACGTGCTTCCATGCAGAACCATACCACGATGATGAATGTGATTGAAAATATGGGTGGAGGAGATTCTTATTGGTCGGTGCAGGATGTGGATTCGTCAGGGAATATTATTTGGTGAAGATTGGGAATATAGGAACGAATGGAAATGAAAATATACTTTGCAATCAACTATGTATGAAATAACCTTTGTAAGGTTATTTTTGAAGTGTCGCAGCGATGTTCCTGAAATAGCAAGAATTTTTGAAAGGTTAGAACAAACACACTACCTAATTCAACCAATAACCAATAACCAACCATCAATCTATACAACGAGCTTCAAAATCAATCACATTGTAGGATTGATTTTTACGCCTTTCTGCTACTTTTCCATAAGCGGCTCCGTAGGCAGTAGGGTCGCAAAGAATATAGGTTTCTCCCTTGTAATCAATAAAATCCAAATTGTTGAGTGGCACATCGGCTTTGTGTGGAATCGCAACGATTACATGGTCAGAAGGATTGGTATATTCGATACCCAATACTTTGATATCCAATAGTTCGTGCGCCAAAGCTGCAAACAATACAGCTCTGTCTTCACAGTCGCTCTGGGATTCAGCAAGGGTTTCTTCTGCAAAAAGAGATTTTGTGTCGGCTTTATAAGGAAAGGCTTCTTTGGAGCTGATGAAATCCAATAGGACGTTTATTTTTTCATCATAAACATCTATGCCAGATAAAATTCTTGCTACTTCATGCAGTAATTTTTTGTTTTTGACTATAAAACAACTTGCCTCAAAATAAACATTTAGGCTGGTAGCTGGAATGTCATTGTAATAATTGATTCGATTGGTATTGATTTTTACCTCTACTTCCTCGTTCATAAAACTTATGTTGCTGTAAAAAGGCACAAAACTGTAGGTGTTTATATTGAAGTTGAGTATTTTAGAAGTATTCGTTGTGTGGTTGTCTAAGAATCTTGGAAGTGTGCGTGCAAAAGAATAGATGGGTTTCATGCGGATATTGGGAGGGGTAAAAGCAAGTTCAGGTGTTGAAATCTCTTTGTTCTCCAAATAAGTAGGAGGTCTGTGATAGCTGTTTTTGGAGAAATCGTGGTAGTAATAATGGAACTTGTCTTTTTCATAAAGTGTATTCAAAATTTCGTCATGTGTCGGCAAAAGCAAATAGTATTGTTTTTCATCGTCTTCAATCATTTTGCAGTAAATGCCCGAATGATTGAGCATAAAACAGGTGAAAACGGTATTGGCATTGACATCGGAAAAGAAGATTTGTGAACCAATTTTGTGAATCAAAAGCGCATAAGCCCAATCACCTATTTTGAAGTTCATTTTAGTGGCATAACTCTCCACTTGCTCCAAAAAAACATCCCATTTACTATCGGCGAGACTTGCCCAAAAATCCCCCAGATTTGCTTTAGAATCCAGTTCATATTCCTCCATTTTATCATCGTAAAAAATCGGAAATTGCCATCCATAAAAACCAACATTGTCTATGGAGGAATTAAAATACTGCTGGTAACTCTTGTTGATGGTTAGTTTGTTGGCAGGCGGATTTTTTAAGGACAAGAGATTTTTAGACGCAAGCATGTCTTCATTAGAATCCTCTTTGAGAATAAAAGGTTGTTTGTCTGGTTTGTCTGTTATCTTAAAAGAAGCACTTTTGGAAAAATCAACTTTGCGCCAATCTCCACTGCGTAATTGCTCTGCAAATTTTTGGTCATAATCTTCAATCATTTCCTTAGGTAAAATACCTTCCATATATCCGCTCTTGTCCTGTAGCTTGAGGAGTGTGCCTTCTTTGGATTTGGCGTGCTTATCATTGGTTTTTTGTAGGGTGATTTTTTTCCAAGGCTTTTGAAGCTCTTTTTTAAACTGGTCATCATACAGTTTTACAGAGTCATTTTTTGGAATCGTCTGTGGGAAAGCAGAAAGATTGATTAGCAAGAGCAAAAAGCAGCTTGCCGATGATAAAAGCTTAAATAAATTCATGGTGTATAATTTGTTGCTGTTGGTTTTTACAAAAAGGGAGTCATGTTTATTATCCCATAAAATGTTCAGATGTAACCATTCTGTGCAAAAATATATAATGGAAAATTGTACGAAAATAAGTTTGCGATTTGTTTTTTATAAAGAACTGACAACAAGGGGCGAAAATTGGCTTTTGGCCAAGAAAACCCATTTATAATCTCCTTTTTTTGAAAAAAATAGGATTCGGGTGTTACAATTCTCAAACAGAGTAGATATACCTATTGAAACGACAAACAATTATTAAGCCCCCCTTATATGATGAACGTTTTACAAGAAATTAGAAATGGCAACAATACCGTATTAGAGCACATTTATCTCACACAATGGTCTCCTTTTGTGAAATGGGCAAGACAAGTTTATGCTTGTTCTGTCGAAGATGCTCAAATTGCCTTCAAAAAAGCTTTGGATATTTTCCAAAAAAACGTAATTAGCAAGCGTGTACACCAATTAGATAAAAGTTTAGAAGATTATCTACAGATGCTTGGAGACGGTAATTTGGTTATTAGCTTGATAAAGAATGGCGATGAACGCATTCTAACGAAAATTTACGAGACCCATCGAAACGATTTTATTCGATATGCGAGAAGTTCGTTTAGTTGTGACAATGAAACAGCTAAAGATGTGTTTCAGGAAGTAATGATTGCTTTTTCGAGAAATATTCATCGGGGCTACCTCGAAGAACTGACTGTAAGCCTAAAGTCTTACTTGTTTGACATAGGCAAAAAGAAACTCATCACCCTCAAAACCAGAAATAACAAACGAGGGAATATTGAGGAGCAACATCTTTTTAGGGTAGAAATGACGACTTACAGTTCTGAAACAACCCCTTTTCAAGAAGATGTGAAGAACCACATTCGGACTTTGGACGGAAAATGTCAGGAAGTTTTAGGGCTTTTTTACTGGAAACAGTTTTCGATGGAAGCAATCGCCAATGAGATGGGCTTCAAAAATGAGCAAGTTGCCCGAAATCGAAAATCGAAATGCCTGAAAATACTGAGAACCAAGATAACCAAGCATTAAAACAACAATGAGCAAACACCTTGCTCACTCAAAATAGATAATAAACATGAATAACTTATTCGATCAAATCGAACAGTATATAGACGGAGGATTAGTAGGAGAGGAGCTTATTCAATTTGAACAAGCATTGGAAACAAATGAATCACTTCAAAAGGAGGTGGAGATTTATCGTGCGATGATTGCAGGGGTAGAGAAAAGGGAAGAAAACCAATTGCGGAGAAAATTTGCAGTCATGGACGCTGCTTTGGAT
>JBGCDY010000903.1:0-4616 GCA_045105835.1 Chitinophagales bacterium | reverse complement strand
GCTTTCGGGAGCTTATTTTGGAGATAAAATGTCGCCATTACCAGATACGACCAACCTCGCACCTGCAATGGCTGGGGCTGACTTATTTGACCACATCAAATACATGTCTCTGACCACTGTACCAACGATTACAATTGCCTTGATTATTTTCACCATTATAGGTTTTACGATTGATACGACTGGAACACCCGATATTTCTGTACAATTGGCAGCGATGGATGCAGCCTTCAATATCACTCCACTCTTATTCATTGTCCCCATTTTGGTGGTGGTTTTGATTGTGAAAAAAACTCCGCCTTTGGTGGCTTTGTTTGCAGGGACGATTTTAGGAGGAATTGCAGCGATTATTGCACAACCAGACATTGTAGCCAAAGTAGGGGGCGCAGAAAGTTTGAGCTTCAACTCTGCTTATAAGGGAATTATGAATGCTTTGACAGTAGATATAGCCATCGAAACATCGAGCAAAGAGTTGAATGACCTGTTTACGGCAGGAGGAATGTCGGGTATGTTGAAAACGATTTGGTTGATTATTTGTGCGATGGTTTTTGGTGGGGTAATGGATGCGATTGGAGCTTTGTCTCGCATTTCTGCTGCCTTGTTGAGTGTCGCAAAATCCACTTTTGGTTTGTTTGCAAGTACCGTTGCCAGTTGTTTGGCTTTGAATGTGACTGCCTCTGACCAGTATTTGGCGATTGTCGTGCCAGGGAAAATGTTCTCCAAAGCATACAAAGACAAAGGACTTGCACCTGAAAATCTCAGTCGTACCTTAGAGGATGCGGGAACCGTCACTTCGGTCTTGATTCCGTGGAATACTTGTGGTGCTTATCAGAGTGGTGTCTTGGGCGTATCTGTGTCGGAATACTTTGTGTATGCTATCTTCAATTGGTTGAGTCCGATTACAACTTTGGTTTTTGCTGCTTTGAGTATTAAAATTAAGCAGTTGGTGAAGGATTGAGGGTAATTTTTTTCGTTCAAACCTAAGTCGAATCAATTTCTTCAAAGAGGAAATTAGTAGTCAAAAAATGCTATTAATTGCGATAGCTGGCGGAATCTACCTGTTTTGATATAGATTCCGCCAACTATCTCCACTTTTTCTAATTATTTCCGAATTTCTCCTTCTTCATTTCCTCCAAAGCAAACATCTCATTCACCCTTCAATATTCAAAATTTCCTGTTTTATTCCTTGAAGAATCACATATATCTGCTTCAATTGTTTAATAACCAAACTGTCGAAAACAGGGGAAACATGGTAGAAGTAAGTGTTTTTCGTTTTTTTCAAAATGGCAAATCGCCAAGATTGCCCAAAAATATAGCCTCCTTTGATGCTCTCCATTTTGTTTTCTTCCAATGCCACTATCATTTGTGCCAATAATTGCAGTTCGGGGTCAGAATCGGGAAAAGTAGATTTGAATTCTTGTAGAAAAAAATAGGGTTTGATAGGGAATTTTGTACCTCTTGCAACCGCATAATCTACAACGCCACTCATCGTGACATTTTCAAAATTATACGTCAAAGCCACCTCATACCAATCGTCTATTTTTCCCGTATAGAAATCCACTTTATTCAAAATAGGACTCAAGAATTTCATCTTCAATTTTTCTTCTGAATAGGAAGGTAGTTTCAATTTGTGTTTCTGAATCAAGCCGTTGAGGAATTCATTTTCCTCTATTGAGAGAGAGTAAGGGAATCCAAACCAATCTTGAAATATTTCCTCTTCATAAATAATTTCAAACTGAAAATATTTCTGTAAGTCTTTGACTTTTATATTGTAAAATGTTAATTTTGGTTTTTTTGTCTCCATTTGCTTCTCTTTTTAGAAAAATGCTTTTTGATATAGAGTCAACAGATGTGAAACAGGACTTGTTTCTGTTTATTCCCAAATAAACCCCAAAAATTGCTCAATAACGGTGGGTTTCGAAACCCACCGTTATTGAGCAATTCACTTAAATTTGTCCTTCTTCATTTCCTCCAATGCAAACATCTCATCCCGCAATCTTGCCGCCTCCATAAAGTCGTAATCCTTTGCAGCTTTTTGCATTTCCCTCTTCACCTTGTCAATCGCTTTTTGCAGTTGAGGTTGGCTCATATACTGAACGATAGGGTCGGCTGCAATACTCATAGTTGTATCTACAGGAGATTCCGCATAGGTTTTCGTTTGTTTTTGATGGTCGAGAACCGAACTTTGTTTGAGGATTTGTTCTCTGGATTTGAAAACTGTTTTAGGAGTCATGCCATGTTCCTCATTGTAAGCGATTTGTTTGGCACGTTTTCGGTTGGTTTCGTCAATGGTTCGGCGCATGGATTTGGTGGTTTTATCGGCGTACATAATCACCAAACCATTGGAGTTACGAGCCGCACGACCAGCCGTTTGAGTCAGCGAACGTTCGTTCCGTAAGAAACCTTCCTTGTCCGCATCCAAAATCGCCACCAAAGATACCTCGGGCAAATCCAAACCTTCACGCAGCAAGTTCACCCCAATCAAGACATCAAACTCACCCAAACGCAAATCTCGAATAATTTCTACCCGCTCCAAAGTATCGACTTCGGAGTGAATGTATCGACAGCGAATGTTGAGGCGGTCGAAATACTTTTGTAGTTCCTCTGCCATTCGTTTGGTCAAAGTCGTCACCAAAATACGCTCATTAATTTCGACTCTATCATTGATTTCTCCAATCAAATCATCAATCTGATTCAAGCTTGGACGGACTTCAATAGGAGGGTCGAGCAACCCTGTTGGGCGTACAATTTGCTCTACGACAACTCCTTCCGACTGCTCCAATTCATAATCAGCAGGAGTCGCACTCACATAAACGACTTGGTTCACCAAAGTATCAAATTCCCTAAAACTCTGCGGACGATTATCTAAAGCAGACGGCAATCGGAAACCATGCTCCACCAAATTCAACTTCCTTGCCCTGTCACCCCCATGCATTCCATGAACCTGTGGAATCGTCACATGACTTTCATCAATAAACATGATGTAATCGTCTGGAAAATAATCCAATAAGCAGAAAGGACGGTTGCCTTGTTTTCGGCGGTCAAAAAAGCGGGAATAGTTTTCGATACCCGAACAATAGCCCAATTCCCGCATCATTTCGAGGTCGAAATTCACCCTTTCCTCCAATCGTTTCGCCTCCAAATACTTCCCTACTGACCTGAAATATTTGACCTGCGCCATCATTTCATCTTGGATTTCGTGGATGATTTTAATCATTTGGTCTTTGGGGGCAATGTAAAGATTGGCGGGATAGACTGCCATATCGGTTACGGTTTCTGTTCGCATTCCCGTTTCAGGATTCATTTTTTCGATTTCCTCGACATCATCTCCAAAGAAAGTAACTCGAAAAGCATAGTCGGCATAAGCAGGGTAAATGTCCACTGTATCACCTCGCACCCGAAAAGTTCCCCGTTCAAAATCGGTTTCGGTTCGAGAATATAAAATGTCCACCAAACCATGCAACAAATGATTTCGAGCAATGACATCTCCCACCGAAATGCGGATAATACTGTCTTTGTACTCCGCAGGATTTCCCATACCATAGATACACGAAACTGAAGCGACCACCACAATATCTCGCCTCCCAGACATCAAAGAAGTCGTAGTCCGAAGCCGCAATTTTTCGACTTCATCGTTGATAGACAAGTCCTTCTCGATGTAGGTATTCGTTGAAGGAATGAATGCTTCGGGCTGATAGTAGTCATAGTAAGACACAAAATACTCTACGGCATTCTCTGGAAAAAACTGTTTAAATTCTCCGTATAACTGTGCTACCAATGTCTTATTGTGACTCAAAATCAAGGTCGGTTTTTGGGTCTGTTGAATCACATTCGCCATCGTAAAGGTTTTACCCGAACCCGTGACCCCCAGCAAAGTTTGTGCTTTTTCACCATTCTCAACACCTTCTACCAATTGTCGAATTGCTTCGGGTTGGTCGCCTGTCGGCACAAAATCAGAAACCAATTTGAAATCCATATAAATTTTTGATGATTTTACTAAATATTGTAGTTGGGTAACTTTTGAAGTGGGGGAATTGTTGCAGATTTTTACATAAAAAAAGACATCGGAAGTTTTCAAAACTTTCGATGTCTTAATTCATTGGTTGTTTAGACCAAATTCTCAAAAAGAAACAACAGTAGTCTTTGAGACTACTGTTGTTTAACAATGATTTCTGATAACAGGTGCTGTTACTTCAATACTTCCAATGCTCTTTCAATTGCGCCATCTATTCCATTGTGTATATCCGATGACTTTAAGAAAGGAACTGTATTTGCTGTTGTATTGGGGCCTACACCGATGGTTTCTACCGCATTACCCGAAGCGTCCAAATAAACCTCGTTGGATAAGGTGATTTGTGTGCCATTTGGCAAAACGTGTGGCAAAACATCCGAGAAAACGCCTTCTGTGAACTCTCCTACAACCGTTGTGTGGGGCAACTCTTGCATGGCAAGTGAGAATATTTCGGCTGCGCTTGCAGTAAAAGGCCCTGTCAAGAGTAGAATGTCTTTGGTGAATTGGAAATCTCCTTTTGGAGCGACTTTGGCAAAGTATTCAGGAGTGAAGCCATTTCCGTCTCTTGCTTTTTTGGAGAATACAGGTCTTTCTTGGTCGAAGAATC
>JBGCDY010000902.1:0-5106 GCA_045105835.1 Chitinophagales bacterium | reverse complement strand
ATTTTCCGTTGGGGTCGTCAATCGTTGCTGAAAGGGCAATGTTTTCGCCCGTACAAATGGTACTTGCAGGAGAAATGCTCGCAAGTGTTGGACAATCTGTAAGCACACAATTGAAGTTGGCTGCAATGACAGTCGAACAATTATTGTCTAAAGTAGTATCGTCATTTTGAACCGTGAAAGTTACTTCACTCGTGTCGCCATCCGTTGTTGTCGTTTCAGTATCGTTTCCTACGATGCTGAAATTGGGACAAGTCGGTTGTGCTTGAACCGTACAACCACCATTCAAAATGCTGATGTTGGCATCTGCTTCTGGGTAAAAAGTTAGCCCAAAAGTACCTGCCAAAATTGGCGTATTGGAATCGAGGCTGCAATAAATATTGACAGTATATTCCAAAACCGTAGGGTCACATCCCGTAGGGATTTCATTGACATTCAAGGTAGTCACATCTGTTGTGACCACTGTATTGTCCAAAATCCACTCGATGCGGTCTAAGGTATTGTCGGGGTCATCAATCGAAATCGAAAGCACTTGATTGGCAGTACCACAATGCTCAAAATTTGCAGTCGGCGCACTGGTGATGGTCGGACAAATTTGATTGCAGTCTTCAATGGTCAATACAAAATTGGTACTTACGCCTTCACAATTTGCTTCGCTTTCTTCAAAAACCGTAATCGTATGTTCGCCCACTGCAAAACCACTTCCGTCAAAACTCCCACTACCCGAAGCACCTGTATCTGCTGACCAATTCAATGTGCCATTTGTGGTACTCGCTGCAATGGGGTCGGATAAAGTTGCACCGAAACAAATCGTTTCGTCTGTTACGATTGGTATTGGAGGAAGCACATTTTCGGTCAATTCGATGGGGACAAATAGACTCACACAATTGTTGGAGGATTGTGCTTGCACCCAATAAGTTGCTGTTCCTGCACTTGGACTCAGCGTGCTTCCTTCCAGAATATTCGTTGCAGTAGTATCTGCAAACCAAGAATAAGTATCCACGCCATTGTCTGTCACACTCAAATCAGGAATAGCATCTCCTTCGCAATAAGTCTCATTGTCGCCTAAAGGATTGTCAGGATTTGGATTTTCGGTTAATTCAATTGCCACAAAATTACCGATGCAATTGTCAGGTGAAACCGCTTGCACCCAATAAGTTGCCGTTCCAGGACTTGGTGGACTCAGCGTGTTTCCTTCAAAAATGCTCGTTGCAGTGGTGTCTGCAAACCAAAAATAAGCGTCCACGCCATTATCGGTCACACTCAAATTTGGAACAACATCACCTTCGCAATAATTCTCATTGCCGCCCACAGGATTATCTGGTTTTGGGTTTTCTACCAAATCAATTGACACAAAATTACTTACACAATTAGCTGTCGAAACCGCTTGCACCCAATAAGTGGCGATTCCACCTGTTGAAGGGCTGAAAACACTGCCTTCAAAAATTGAAGCTACATCACTTGGGTCATTGTACCAAAAATAAGTATCCAAACCATTGTCTGCGACACTCAAATCAGGAATCGGTGTTCCATTGCAGTAATCGACCAAAACATTGGTAGGAATAGGGTCATCAGGACTTGGACAATCACAATCCCAAGTGTCGGCAATATTGATGTTTTCGCAAGTGCTATTGTCGTCAATGTCAAACGAAAAATTATCGGTAGCATTGAAGGTTTCGGTATGGCTTGTTCCCACAATCGGAGCAGCATTGACAGTGTAAGGCATTGCGCCTCCTTCAATGTTGAGTGTAACCGTATAGGTGAGTAAATCTGCGGAACAAACTGCTGTCCACGAAGCATTTAATTCTGACACGAAAGTGGCTTCAATACTGTCTATACATCCACCTCCACCAGTCCAGTAAAAAGTATAATCTCCTGCTTCTGTTGCAGTGCAATCACTAACAGAGTCGTTTGCATCCACAAAATCAACACTGCCACTACCAGTTGTAGCGTAAGTCCATGTTCCTGTGCCACTCCAATTGTTGGTGCCTGTTGAGCTTTGCTGCAAAGCAGAAAGGCTTTGAGTCAATCCACAATCGTTGGTGATATTGACAGTTGGTTGTGCATAAAAAATCACAGGAGTATCGTTGGATACTTCATAGCAGTCATCTTCTGGGTCTGGGAATCCGTCTCCATCATTGTCGTTGCCTGCCAAGGCGGTGATGAAATATTCTGTATCGTAGTCCAAAATGGATTCATCAAAAGAAAACTGACCGTTGGTATTGCTCATCAAAATGGTCAAAGGAAGTGTGCCGTCGTGAAGCACGTAAACGAGAATGTCATTGTCATCCAAAGTCGTATTGGCAGCCGTCACTTCAATGCTGGCATCAAAGCCACATCTTTCGATGGTATTGAAGGGGAGTTGCCCTGCATTGGTTGTGCAATTGCAGAAAAAGTCATCAATGATGGTGAAGTTAATACAAGGGCTTCCGTCTGATATGGTAAAATTGTATTCTGTCCCACTTGGAAAGGAAGTACTTGTGAATACATTTCCAACTAAACCGTCTGTGTTGCCATTCACAAGATAATCTCCGATTCCTCCAATAATTTCAAAGGTCACGACAAATTCATTGTCAATACATTCGTGGGTTCTATTGATGATGCTGATTCCCTCATAAAAAGTAATGTCGACTTCGTCACTCACCGTACAATCACCATTATCAACCGTCCATGTAAAAGTATAAAGCCCCGCATCTGTAATTGTGACCTGGGTAGATGGATCGTTTTCGTTTGTGAATCCTACACCTACAGATGGATCTGCTGTCCAAATACCTGCTTCGCCCTCACTGTCGGCAACCAAATCATACTCATCATTGCAGATTTCGTCATCTTCTCCAGCATCTACCAGCACACTTTCTATGAATGTAACCTCGATGGAAGCATCTGCAATACATCCACCATTGTCCTCCGTCCAATAAAAAGTATAGCTGCCTGAAGTGGTAATTTCAACGTTTGTACTGGCATCGTTTTCACCCCCAAAAGTAACGCCTTCAGAAGGGTCTGCAGACCAAACCCCTGTGCCTATACTTGGAAAAGCCATCAAATCCCAGTTGTTGTTGCAAGTATTTCCACCTGCTGCTGTGGTAGGTGTTGGGGTTTGTAAGAAAGAAATAGGCGTTCCGCCTGCGACTGAAAGACATTCGTCGGTTAAGTCAATAGTACTACCTCCGTCACCGTTGCCTGCAATGGCAGAAACGTAGTAAATTGTGTTGTATTCGAGTGGAGGAGTAGCATCTGTAAAAGCAAAACTTCCTGTGCTATTTTGAGCAAAAACAGTTCCCATTGAAGTGCCAGTATTGTCGTGTAGAATGTACTGCAAAAGGTCATTTGCATCTAAATCTTCATCTCCATTGTTGGTCACGTTGATGTTTTCGTTTTCACATACTTGGATGGCTTCAATGGGCATCGTACCTGCAAAGGTGCTGCAATTGCAGTCCTGAGTACCATTTATGACCAAAGGTCCACACAAATTCCCGTCGTCTATGCTAAAATTGTAGCCATCGCCACTTGTAATCGAATTACTGGTGAACGTACTGCCTACTAAATTTCCACCGTCTCCTGTGACATTGTAAGTATTGAAATCTCCCCCCGATATATCAAAACTGAGGGTATAGGCTGTGTTTGTTCCGTTGCAGGTGGCGGTGATGTTGGATACTGTAGGAGCTTCATTGAGAATGATTTCAGTTGATGTAAATAGATTGCTGCTGCAAAAAACATCTGAAATACTACTCAAACTGACATTGATGCTTTGGACAGTGGGAACATTGACCACATAAGGCGAGGTGGTAATGTTGGTTGTCACGTTGTTGAAGCCATTGAAGTAGGTCAATGACCAAGGAGCTGTACCTGTCAAGTCAAAAGTGAGTACGGCATCTTCTCCTGCACAAATTGGACTGTTGGTACTTAAAGTGGCAGTAGGAAGTGGTTTTTCTGAAATCCATGCGCCTACATCTGCCGAGCAGCCATTGTTGTCAGTGACCGTAACCACGTAAAGCCCGCCCTCTGATACGGTGATTCCTTGAGTAGGGCTATTTGTTGACCAATTGTATTGTGCATACGTTTGGGTGACAGATATTGAAGTCGTTGTTCCTGTACAGAAATTTAAATTGCCTTCAATGTCTGGTTCTGGATTACTGAGTGGATTCACCGTAAAATCTGTGGTGTTGCTGCAACCGTTTGCGTTTACAACAGTGACGGTATAATTACCTGCTGTACTTACGGTAATATTTTGGCTTGTTTCGTTAGTTGACCAAAGGTGAAGATTGAAGCTCTCTGTGAGAGATAAATTGGCTTCTTCTCCATCACACAAGTTTTCGCCATCAATAATAGGATTGGGAATCGGAAAATTTTGAATGGTGATTTGACCGCTTGCCGTACAGCCTTCATTCGTAGTGACTGTAACGGTGTAAGTCCCTGCAATGGAAGTGGAAACATTTTTACCTGAGTCTCCATTTGACCAATCATAGGAATTGTAATTTTCAACAACGATGAGTGGTGATGTACCTCCTTGACAAAAATTATCGGCTGTAAGGGTTGGTGAAGTGATAGAAAATTCATTGACAGTGATTTCTTCAGTTGCAGTACAATTATCCGTATTGGTGACAGTGACGGTATAAGTGCCCCCACTGGAAACTGTGATGTTTTGGGTGCTTTCGTTTGTTGACCAATTGTATTGGTCAAATGATTCGTTGACTGCTAATTGAGTGGTACCTCCTGAACAAAAATCGTTTCCACTGATACTTGGATTGGGAACTGCCAATTCATTGACGGTCACATTGGTGAATCCTGTACAATTGTTGGCATCTGATACGGTCACGCCATAAGTGCCTCCACTGGAAACTGTGATGTTTTTGCCAGATTGTGTATCTGACCAATTGTAGGTGCCATAGTTTTGGACGACCGAAAGAGTTGTTGAGTTTCCTGCACAAAAATCGGTGCCTGTGGCATTTGGAGTGGGCGAAATGAATTGGTTGATGGTGATTTCATCCGTTTGTGTACATCCATTGCTTTGTGTGACAGTGACGGTATAAGTACCTGCTGTGCTTACATTATTGTTTTGATTGCTGCCTCCATTTGACCAGTTGTAGGCATTGAAGATTTGGTCTACAG
>JBGCDY010000901.1:0-2368 GCA_045105835.1 Chitinophagales bacterium | reverse complement strand
ATACCCTTACACGGATTGTGATTCACTGTGATGAAGCTCCTCAATGGCCCATCAATTTCATACAGCGAAATGCTTGTAGTCAAGGGCTTTACAGACTTCAATTACCAGAAGCAACCGATGCTGATGGAGCAGAAGATTCGCTCACCATTTCTATCAGTACGCCCCCTGCAAATGGGACAGCTACGATTGAAGAAGGAATGATTTTGAACTACATTTCCAATCCTGGTTTTTCGGGAACGGAAGATATTATCATCACCGTTTGTGACAATCTTTACCCTTATGATGACTGTGCAGACTTATCTATTCGCCTGATAGTTTCGCCCAACAATCCACCTATTGCAGTAGATATGAATTTGGTGATTCCTTACGAAACCCAAGAATTGATTTGTATTGAAGTACAGGATGCGGACGAAGATCCAACAAGTATCGAAATTTTAGAAATACCTCAAAATGGCTTATTGGAAGCAGGAAGCCCAACTTGTGCTTTTTATACGCCCAATGACAATTTTTACGGACAAGATACCATCGTATTTGTGGCTTGTGATGACTGCAATGCCTGTGATACGGCAACGGTTGCCATTACGATACCTGCGCCATCCGACCCACCAATTGTGTCAGATACCACGGTGACAAGTAATTACGATACTCCTATATCGGTTTGTTTGGACATTGAAGAACCCAATGGCGAATCATTTGATTTGACCCTGCTCAATGCGCCCACTAACGGAACGATTGCCATCCAAAACGACAGTTGTGTTTTATACACGCCAACTTCAACTTTCGTCTATACCGAGAACATAGAAATTTCGGTTTGCGATCCTTTGGGAAATTGTACCGACATCGTACTGACCATCAACATTACGGAGCCCATTAACTTAGCTCCAACTGTCTCCAATACTACGGCTTCAACACTTAGCAATCAACCTGTTACTTTCTGTTTTGATCCAGATGATCCCGAAGGAGACGAACTGACCATGAGTATCATTGTAGATCCTTTGGAGGGAGATGCCTTGATAGTTGGTGACAGTTGTATCATCTATGTATCCGATGCAGGGTTTTATGGTTTAGACAGTTTGCAAGTCCAGTTTTGTGACCCAAAAGGAAATTGTGCAACGGCATGGGGAATCATTACTGTTCTGCCAAGTGAGGATTTGCCGCCAGTGGTGAATGACACGATTATTATCATCAATTCGCAGCAAACGACTGTAAGTTGTTTGGATATTGAAGAGTTGAATGGTGATGATTACTTCATTACATTTGAAGGTATTTTACCTTTCCCAACAGTATTGGACGAAAACTGCTTTGAATATACTTCTCCACCTGGTTTCTTTGGTGAAATTTCTTTTACTGCCAATGTTTGTGACGAAAACAACAATTGCACCACCATTACAGTGACTTACATTGTTGTCCCTGCTGGAAATATTGCACCCGAAGTGGAAGCCATTGCGCCTATTCGCTTGAATCTGAATGCAACGGAAGAAGTTTGTATTGAGGCAACGGATGTCAATGGCGACAATTTGACCTATCAATTGGCAGGGCTGAGTCCAAACTTGGGTTCGGTGGGTAGCTTCAATGACAACTGTTTTACCTTCTTTGCCCCAACAGCAGGCAGTGGCACGGTGAGTGTGACCATCAATGTTTGTGACGACCAAGACCCACAACTTTGCACCCCTATTGTGATTGATTTCCAATTGAATCAAGCGCCCAATGTTGTGCCTGAGCAAAACAATATTGAAGTGAATCAGGGCGAAAGTGTGACGACTTGTTTGACCATTACTGACCCAGATGGCGATGGTACAGCAGTTAGCATCACTGGAGAAGCCAATAACGGAACAGCAAGTCTTTCAGGGAATTGTATCACCTATACTCCAACAGGAGGTTTTTCGGGAACAGACAATGTGACTTTGGAAGTTTGCGACCCATTGGGTGCTTGTACAAGTGTCACGATTACTTTTGTGGTTGTAGATATTTTGGCTGCCAACAACGATGACTTTGCAGTAGAAAACAACAATGACATCACTGCCAATTTTATTGAGAACGATAATTTTACGGACGAAAACGATTTGGCTATCAGTGTCATTTCGCCTCCTTCAAACGGTATATTGACGCTGAATGACAACAACACCTTTACCTATACACCCAATGCAGACTATGTGGGAAGTGATGGTTTTGTATATGAAATTTGTCTGCCAAATGTGGGCTGTGAACAAGCTACGGTGACCATCAGTGTCGAAAATCTATTGGAAGCAACAGATGATTTCGAAACCGTTTTGCAGAATACTCCTTCGATTGACATTGCGATTCTAAACAACGATACTTTCCCTAATATGGACGATTTGGATGTGGAAGTTACTGAGGGGGTTAGCAA
>JBGCDY010000900.1:0-3893 GCA_045105835.1 Chitinophagales bacterium | reverse complement strand
ATTGACGAGGGAAAAATTGGAGCGAATATAGGTTTGAACAAGAATAGATTCGCTCAAGTGTCGCCGAATCCTTTGGATGTCGGCGAACTCTCACTTATAGAAGCCCTATCTGCATTGAAGAAATGTAGATAGGGCTTTTTTATTGGAGGAAACTAATCGGAACAAAAAAAATACATTTTTTTGAAGCCGAATGTTCACCTTTTTATTTATGAAGTTACTAATGAGAGGATGCAATGTCCAAAATCTTATTTTTTTTAAAAAAATTAAATGTCATGCAAAAACTTAAACTGTGTTTTCTTATGAACAATTTTTACAGAACAATGAATTTTAGCCCTGCAGCACAACTAAATTTTAAATGGCTGCGTTCTTTTTGCTTGATATTCTTATTCTCTTTTTCTTCTCAATCTATTTATAGTCAATGCACTATCAATACTATTAATGCCACTTCTACTATTGCTTCTGGTATCACATCAGTAGGACAACAAAGTGGGCAAACTTTTCTTGCTTGTGCTGATGGCGAAATCACAAGTATATCCATTGTATTTAGAAATGCTTCGATAGCAACTTACGAATTATATATCGAGACAGAACCTGCCGCTGGTAATCCTTTACCAGCAATACCTTTAGCCACAGTAGTAGAAACAACTGGTTTTTCAGGTGAGAATCAGGTAACTTTTACTTTTAACTTAACAACACCTTTTCCTATTCAAAATGATGGAACAATCTATCGCTTTGCAGTCGCAGGTACAGCAGGGGATTTTCAAACACGTAGAACTTATGATGATTATCCAGATGGGAATGTAATGAATCAATCTAATGTCCCATTAACTAGCGATATGGACTTTGAGATTTCTGTCCAACCCTCTTCCGCCGCTCCCGCATCTATCCCTACTCTCTCCGAATGGGGCTTGATTATCCTCGCCTTATCGTTCATGACTTTGGGAACTTTGTATTTGGTGCAGCCGAGTGTGCGAAGTAGCCTCGAACAGGAAGGTTAATCAAAAAGAACAAATGGAAACTTTGCCAACAATTTCCAATTTTGGCAACAGTTGAAACGGCAAATATCGAAAGCCCTATCTGCATTGAAGAAATGTGGATGGGGCTTTTAAATACAGGCTTTGAGGATTTGTTTTATTGGGCGAAAACGACCGCAAAATCTTATCGAAAATCATTCTATTGATTGCAGACATTCGCAAACACCCCCACAAAGGTTTGGGCAAACCCGAAGCCTTAAAATACGATTTTGCAGGCTATTGGTCTCGAAGAATTACCCAAGAACATAGGTTGTTTTACAAAATGGGTGAAGAGGACAATGTGGTAGTTTTTCAATGTCGGTTTCATTATTCTAAGTAGTAATCCTCCAAAACGACTATCTGCCCACGAAACTACAAGCAAGTTCCTTTCTGTCTAAGAGTTTTCCGAGTACTCGGAACAAGCTATGTTCAAAACGAACAAAAAAGAAAGCCCTATCTGCATTGAAGAAAATGCAGATAGGGCTTTTTTATTCAATACTCTTTGACCTATCTCTAATACCTTCACTTAATTCTTACGAACCCTAAAACTTATCTTCAATTCCAAATAGCAAGTTAAAAAATTGCTAACCCTTGACTAAAAACAAATAGCTTCAAAATTTTGCCCGAATAGAGGTTCTTTTTAAGCCTTACCCTCCCTATGTTTATACCAAAAATCAAACAATACACATAGCCCTAATAAAAATGTTATTGTTTTTCACCCTAATAGTTAACCTTTCCTCCAAAAAGTGCACAAATGAGTAGGAATGTTTTTCATTTATAACTTTTAAATCTTTTTTATGCAAAATCTCAATCAAGTAAGTAATTTCAGCCAAGAGCCCAAGAGTCCAATTAATATTTTTGTTAGATTGTTTTTATTTTCTATGCTTTTTTCATTCTTTCATACAGAAATAAATGCTCAGGTTGTTTCTGATAATGTCATTCACAATAATGCAAATGGATTAGCTCTACCTAATGGAAGTTCTATATCGCTTTCAAATTTCGTTGTACCTGCAGGCAATGACAAACTATTGCTCTATGGTATTATTTTAGCAAACGATTTTGGTCAAACACCTGTTATTGTGAGGTATGGTACAACAGACCTCATTGCGGCCCCAGGTAATCCATTTGAATTTGATTTAAACAATGGTCCTATACCTTCAAGTAGTTACTTTTATTACCTACCTTTAGGAGACCTTGCTTCTGATTTAACAGAGGATATTACCGTTAATATTTCTAGTGCAGTTACAGGACGTCACGTTTTGGCATCAACTTATAGTGGTGTAAACCAGTCCAATCCTTTAGATGGACAAATGGGAAACGACATTGTCAATGATGGAACAAGCTCTATTCTAAATATTTCTACTAATCCTGGTGATATGGTGGTTGATTTAATTGTAGCATCAGACAACCCAACTACTTATGATGAAGGCCCAGAACAAGAGCTATTACACGCTAATTTAAATCTTGGTAATGACTCAAAGCTGACTGTACAAGAATCAATCTGTAAAACTACGACCATGTCATGGACATTAGATGGAGCCAATATAGGTGCAGGGCATTATGCAATCAATATTAATGCTGCCCAGACAGGTACTGTTGCCAATGCATGCGCTCCTCCTGTACCAACTTTAAGTGAATGGGGCTTAATCATCCTCGCATTGTTGTTGTTGACTTTGGGGACTTTGTATTTGTTGCAGCCGAGTGTGCGGAGTAGCCTCGAACAGGAAGGTTAATCAAAAGGAACAAATGGAAACTTTGCCAACAATTTCCAATTTTGGCAACAGTTGAAACGACAAAAACGAAAGCCCTATCTGCATTGGAGGAATGTAGACAGGGCTTTTTTGTGCTTGGATTTGAAGTGAAATTCCTCCAAAACCCCAAATTCCTGTTCCCCCACACCTCAAAAGAAAGTTTCCCGATTTATTTCATCGGGACAGGCTCTGTTCGTACCTCTCCCTTCAAACCCCAAAACACTCCCTTCAATGCCCTTATTTAAATAAAAAAACGATTAGTTGTTTTTTATAAAAAAAATGATTGATATTGCATTTATGGTTTTTTTGATTAAAAATCAATTTGAAATATTTAGTATATAATACTAATGTAGTATTTCGTTTTTTTAATCTGTACTGATTAATCAACCTTATTTTCTTATGAACAATTTTCATGAAACAACAGCCCAACAGCCCAAGGTTGAACCGTTTTTTATTAGTCCTTTGTTACTTTGCATTCTTGGTTTTCTCTCCTAACCTTTATTCTCAGTGTAATGTCCATAATGTTACATTCGGATTGGGGCCTAGTGTGTCTCCTCATAATCCTAATGATCAGAATGGACAAACTTTTTTGGCTTGTGATAATGGAGAGGTTACTTCTGTGTCAATAGGATACATTGTAGTCTATCCTGGAACTTACGAACTATATATGGGGATAGACCCTGGGGTAGGTAATCCATTACCTACGACCCCTGCTGCTACCTTAGTAGTGACTACTGAATATAGTGGAATCGTTACATTCAATTTCCCAATTCCTTTTTCTGTTTTAAATGATGGAACTATTTATCGTTTTGCGATAGCTAGCCCTACCCCGTCTTTTATAAAACGACACTTAGATGATTATTCAGGAGGTAGTTTGATAGAACCTGATTATAACCCTGATAGCCTTTACGATATTGACTTTGAAATTGCTATCCAACCCACTTCCGCAGATGTCCCCACCCTCTCCGAATGGGGCTTACTCATCCTCGCCTTATCGTTCATGACTTTGGGAACTTTGTATTTGTTGCAGCCTAAGTTTAGGGGTGGGATTTTTGAACAAGAACGATAGATGAAAAGGAACTAAAAACTATACGTACAGTGAGTTCCTTTCTATCTAGGAGTTCCTGTT
>JBGCDY010000899.1:0-4529 GCA_045105835.1 Chitinophagales bacterium | reverse complement strand
CCTTGCCATTACAGGTGTAGGCATTGCGAACTTTGTGAATGTTCCCGCAGGAGAATACACTTTATATGCAGTAGATGGAAATGGCTGTCAAGTATCTTCTACTGATATTGAAGTATATGATCCATTTGACATCGTTTTTGATGGTGATGCTTGTTCTTTCTTCAATGAAATTCCGATTGCAGATGTATTGGGTGGACAAGATCCCGCCGAAGGTTTTCCAGGAGCAAGTTACTCCATCTTTTTATCTACCTCACCTGCACCTGGCGCAACACCAGATGTAACGACGAACGAAGGTACTTTATCGGATGCAGGCACTTTTACGGGCATTGCTACAGGTAGTTACTTTGTGATTTTGGAAGATGATAGAGGTTGTCAATACTCCGAAGGAGTATCTATTGATGAAGCTGCTACCATGACTGCAACTGCGACAGATTGTTCGACAACTGGCGGTACCGCACAAGCCAATATTACAGGAGGCGGAGTTCCAGACTGGGACTTTTATTTATACAATGATGGCGCCACTATTGATGCTGCTGATCCCGAAAACACCACCACTGGCTGGATTCCGACAGATGCTGGAGACGGTTCTGGTAGTGATGTCACAGGGGATTTCAGTGACATTGCAGGAGGTGCTTATACGATTTATGCACTTGATCAAAGTGGCTGTTCTCCAGCTGCTCCTGTTGATGTAGAAATATATGAAGCTTTTGTATTGGACATCACCACAAGTAATTGTGGTTCGGGTGAAGTGGTTGTGAATGCAGTCAGTGGGGGCAAAGACCCAGCTGTTTTTGCAGGAGCAAACTATGACATCTTTATTTCTACCGAATCTGCTCCAAATGGCGTAATCAATGTCTTCTCCAATGAATTAAATTTGACAGGCGCAGGCACTTTCACAGGTGTTCCAGATGGTACTTACTACGTAATCGTGGAAGATGACAACGGTTGTCAGTTTGGTGCATTGTTCACGATGGCTGAGTCCATTGTCATTTTGCAGCAAGGAGGAAATTGTAGTGCAGGAGACATTACCGTTGAAACCACAAATGGTACACCCGATTGGGATTTTTACATTTACACTGAAGCGGGCACTTTTGATCCAAACGATCCTACGAATGCTACAAATGGCTGGATTGCCAGTGATTTGGCAGATGCTTCAGGCACAGACAATTTGGGTGAGTTTACCGATTTGGACGAAGGAGCCTACATCGTTTACGGCGTAGACCAAAACGGTTGTGAAAGCTCCATCAGCATTGCAGTTTTTGAAGAATTGAGCCTTGCAACTATTACCGAGACTTGTGATTATGGCGATATTCTGGTATCAGCTACGGGTGGTAATTCGACCTTATACACGTATGGCTTGGTCAATGCCTTGCAGCAATTGGAAGAAGTCAACAATACAGGAACGTTTACAGACATTGATTTTGGTACTTATTCCATGATTGTCAGTGATGCCAGTGGATGTACGACAACCATTACAGGTCTTGTGGTCAATACAACAGATATTGAATTAACCAACGAATCCAATTGTGCAGACGGTTTCACCGCAACAGGTGGTTCGGGTGATTATACCTACGGACTTTATTCCATTCCCGAAAACGATTTGGTGAGTGAAAACACAACGGGGAATTTCCCAGATATAGCGGCTGCAAACTACACAATCATCGTCACAGACGACAATGATTGTACCTATTCACAAATTACCAACTGTTTGGGAGACCCTTGTGACCTCGCTGCAACAGCAACTACTTCCTGTGTCGACATAGAAAACTACAATGTCAATGTCGTGCTTACAGGTACAAGTACTTATTCGCTTGCAGATGGTGTAAACACCACTTTGACAGGACAAACAGCAGGAACAATTGAGGTTGGGCCTTTATCAAACGGTACTTACAATGTGACAGTGACGGATGAGGTCAATGATTGTGACGACATTGTTTTGACGGGTACAGAAGATTGCTTCAATTGCGACCTACAAGTAACGAGTGAAGCAAATTGTGTGGACAACAATGGCTACAATTTGAGTGTCACCATTGAAGGAAATGGCAGTTACAATGTCATTGATGACTCCAATACTTTATTGACCAATCAAGCGGCTGCAACGGTTACTTTAGATACTTTAATTACTCCTGATACAGATTATACATTTTATGTGGTCAGTACGATAGACGCTACTTGTGCCGATACTTTGACAGTCAATAGTCCTTGTGAGGTTTGTGACTTGACAATTGATGCACTGAATACCAACTGTTCTGACACAGAGAATTTTGATGCAACTTTGGTCTTTTCGGGTACGAGCACCTATACCATCAGTGATGGTGTACATCCCAATTTGACGGGACAAACTGCTGGATCAATAGATTTGGGCAGTTTTGCAGGGAGCAATGATTATACGCTGACAGTGACGGATGAAAATGTGGATGATTGCAGTGTCACACAAATCTTCACACAAGATTGCTTCAATTGTAATTTGAGTGTGGTGGCTACCGAAAATTGTATTGACTTCGATGATTACGAAGTAACGATTGTGGTCACAGGCAGTGGCACTTATGGCATTACGGATGGCGTTTCGACCAATCTTACCAATCAACCTGCGGGTACTTATGTAATTGGACCTTTGCCAAGCGGTCCTTACAGTATCACTGTTACAAGCGACACCGATTCCAATTGTAATGAAACCATTTCGGGCAATGTAGAATGCTTCAATTGTGGATTGACGGGTAGTGTGGTCACCGAATGTTTGGATGTGAACACCTATGAAGTCACTTTGACTTTTGCAGGAGAAGGCACTTATACGATTGACAATGGAATTGATACCCCTACAACGAATCAAGAACCAGGTACTTATACTTTTGGACCTTATGACAATGGTCTTTACAGTATTGAAGTCACGAGCGAAGTAGATGCAGAGTGTACCCAAACTTTTACAGGCAGCAAAAACTGTTTTGAATGTGGTTTGGCAACTGCCAATATTGTGACGGAATGCGTGGATTTGGATAATTATGAGGTCACCTTCGATTTGAGTGGCAATGGTACTTATGCGATTCAATACAATGGCGAAACTTTGACAGGTCAAACGGAAGGAACAATCACCGTAGGACCTTTTGCAGAAGGAGCATACAGTATTGTGATTGTGAGTGAAACAGATTTGACTTGTACCCAAACATTGACGGGTGAACATACTTGTTTTGAATGTGATTTGGAAATCAGTAATGTAGGAACAGATTGCTCTGATAACAGCAATTTTGAAGTTTCCTTTACCATAGAAGGTACAGGTACTTTCACGATTGAAGATGGAATAAATCCTGCTTTGACAGGTCAAATAGCAGGTTCTTATACTTTGGGAACTTATCCCGAAGGTGATTATGTGATTTTGGTGACAAGTGAAACGGACAATACTTGTAGTGAAGTGATTACGGGTGAAAGAGATTGTTTCATTTGTGACATTGAAGTTCTTGCAAATGTACCTACCTGTGTGGATGCCAATTCCTTCAATGTTTTACTAACTTTCACAGGTGAGGGTCTTTATACGGTTACCAACAACAGTAATATTACGCTTATCAATCAAAGTGCTGGCACAATAAACCTCGAAGGTTTTGCGAATGGTGCATACAGCATCAGCATTATCAGCGAAGAAGATCCTGCTTGCCAAGAAACGGTGACAGGCTTGAATGAATGTTTTGAGTGTATTCTGCCAAACTTCGCAACTCCTAACTGTATAGATGAAGATACCTTTGAAGTGATTTTCACTTTGACGGGTGATGACAGTTATACCATTGCTTACGGAGAGACCACATTGAGCAATCAAACGGCAGGCAATGTCACTGCAGGACCTTTCCCGAATGGAACCTATGCCATTACGGTGACCAGCGAAACGGATGTCAATTGCAGCCAGGATTATGTGGGTACATTGAATTGTACGCCTGACATCATTTGCGATCCTTCGGTAGTAGCCGTTGCAGAGTGTTTTGATGAAATGGGCTACAATTTGAATCTGACATTGACGGGAACGGGTACATTCACCATTGAATACGGAAATACGGTATTGACAGGACAAACAGCGGGGGATATTGTTATTGGTCCTTTTGCAAGTGGTGATTATGCGGTGATTATTTCCAATGAAGCCGACCCAAGTTGTCAGCTACCAATTACGGGCAGCAATGACTGTACCGTACTTGTGCCTTGTGATGTAGCCGTTACTTCTTCCACCGTTTGTGCAGGAAATACGGGCTACAATGTCGAGTTGGAATTAACAGGAACAGGTACTTTCAGCATCAATGATGGCATCAATCCTACCATATTCAACCAATCTGCGGGCTTAATTATTTTGGGTCCAATTCCAAATATTCCTTACACAATTGGCATTACCAATGAAGCCGATCCAAATTGTGCGATTGAAATAAGCGGTGAGGACGACTGTACCTTCAATTGTGATTTGGCGGTTGAATCTTTCGTCTCTTGTATTGATGGCTCGAATAATTTTGAAGTAACTGTAAGTATTGCTGGAAACAGCACCTATACGGTTTCGGATG
>JBGCDY010000898.1:0-2799 GCA_045105835.1 Chitinophagales bacterium | reverse complement strand
CGTAAAATCAAGAGTCAAGTCACTTGTCACCCCAATTTTTCCATTTAGCCCCACATCAATACCTGAATCACTGCCCGTCGCAAAAGGATTGCCCTCCTCTTTCTCAAACGTTTCAGCTTGCGCCAAAACATAAGGCTCTAACTCAATCTGTTTCTGGGGTTTAATCCCCTCCAAACCATGTAGTTCTCCAAAACGGTGTACCCAACCTGATTCATTTTGAGGAACAAACTGCCAAGTCGAACGCTCTTCTGCACGAAATACCCTGCGAGTAGATTGCAGCCCCCACACTTGTACATCCTTGTTCGCAAACCGCAATTGGCTCAAAGGAATTTTCACTTCTGCCGTCCAACCTTTGTCGTCTATTGCAGTCTTCGTGTACCAAATTGGATCCCAACTTCCATCCCAGTTGTTGCCATTATTTGTGACCGCTTCATCGCCTTTCACGCCAGATACACTGATGGTAAATGAAAATGCAGTTTGCTTATCGAAATAACTGTCAATATTGATTTCGACCCAATCTCCTTCAAAACCATCTCGACGAGACATTCGCCGCACGATTTTTTCGGGGTCGTCAAAACAGCGGTAAGCAAAGTAGATGTATTTGTCGTCATACAAAACTTTGAATTTGGTTTCAGCAGTTGGAGCCTTGGCATTGTAGGGTTTCCACTGAACATAGTCTCCCGTCCATTCGACGGTTTCCCAACAGGCTTCGTCAAACTTCCCATCAATGATAGGCGATTCACCTTCAATGCGCTTGGTGGTGTAAATTCGTTTTTCTTCGCTTATTTTGGGAATGGTATCTGCTTCTGTTTCGGAAGCGGATTGTGCTTGAAGGGGAAGATAGGTAAGTAAAAAAGGAATAAACAAATAGAGTAACTGTCGTTTCATAGCGGTTGTTGATTGAGAAAAGAAAGGTTTTTTGCTAACTATTTTACACTTCAATGGAAGCTAAGTTCATATGGGGTCTAACTTCAAACCGCTATTTTAGGCAAGATAGTTCACTCCAAAGGCTAATTGAAGGGGGTTTAACTTTTTTTAACGGAGAAAAACATCCTACAACACCGACGAGCATATCTGACATTTCAATTTCCTTTTTAATTCTTAACAAAAACCCATGGGCAGACTTGTTTATCAATACTCTTTCACGTAGATTTGAACATCATTAAACTGAAAAAACATGGCTAAAAAACGCAAAAAAAAGAAATCAGGTGGGGCTACTCCTCCAAAATTAACTCCCCAAAAATACATACAAACAAGGGCAAGAAAATTGCCTTTTTACAAATGTCTTGTCAGTGAAGGTTGGAAAGACTCTGGTATGGCAGTCGTTATGATTGCCCGACAACAGGGAGGCGAAAAACTGGTAGTAGGAATGTATCTATTGGATATCTGGTGTTTGGGATTGAAGGATACCCATTATCAATTCAGAATGGACAATTTTGAGTTTGAGAATGAATTTCTACCCAGAATGTACAATGCTAGAGATGTAGAACCCGAAGAGGTAGATCCAGTTTATGCTCAAAATTTGATTTATGGAGCCATCGAATATGCCGAGAATTTAGGTTTTGCGCCCCATAAAGACTTCAAAATCACCGAAAGAATCTTAGACCCAGCTGACAGCCTTGAGGAAATAGAATTTGAGTTTGGAAAGGATGGAATGCCACATTACATGGCAGGACCTCATGACAATTTCGAGAAAATACTACATACTTTGGCTCGCAACTTAGGAATGGACAACTTCAAATATACCATTCCTTGGATGCAAGGTCAGGAAGAGAACATTGAAGAGGAGAAGGATGAAGGTTTTGCAGAAAATGTTGATTTTGAAGAGGTCTAAAAGATATGGTTCTTTGACTAAAACCATGAAATGAAACTACGGTAGTTGTAACCCTCAAGCTAAGGAAAATTCTTGTTTATTAACCCTGAAAGGGTTGTCAATAGCACGGGGCAACGCCCATAGCCGTCAAGTTAAGCAAAATCTTGTTTACTAACCCTGAAAGGGTTTTAGCAATAGCACGGGGCAACGCCCTGTGGATCAAGTATAAATGTAACATTAGCCCTGAAAGGGCGAAAGCATTCAGCCATCTTCTTTGCTTGCGCCCTTTCAGGGCTGGTATTTCCTTTTTTTGCTTCGTAGGGCGATGCCCCACGCTATTGCTTTTGCCCCTTTGGGGCATCCTACACATCCTTCTCCTTCTTAGCTTGACGGCTATGGGCGTTGCCCCATGCTAGTGCTGATGCCCTTTCAGGGCGTTTTTATCTATTCATTCAAAACTTCGTATAAGCTTGATTTTTGTGATTAATTATTTTAATTGATATATAAAATGTTGATTAATAATTGAAGGGTAGGCTTTTTATTTTAGATTTCAAATAAGCTTACAAGCAGGTTATTTTTTAATATTGATTTCCATTTTAAATTTTCATTCATTACTCAGGATTTCCTTATCTTTCCATTTCTATCCAATTCACCAAAACGAGAAAGATGCGGACTTTCAAACAAATAATAGACAAACTCTTTGGGCCCAAATCCAAACTGTTGTTCACTTCAAAAATAGGCATCAAAGTCTATCGCTTGCCCTTCAAATCCAAGCATTTGAAGCGGGAAGTATGCATAGATGTCCATTTGCCTCCACATTATTTTTTGGACGAAAAACAGCACTATTCTACCCTTTACTTCAATGATGGGCAGGACATGAGAGCCGTTTATTTAACTGACAAATTGGAAGATTTGTATGCTTGGAATTGTATGCAAAGAACCGTAGTCGTAGCCATCCATGCAGGTGATAGAATGCAAGAATACGG
>JBGCDY010000897.1:0-3138 GCA_045105835.1 Chitinophagales bacterium | reverse complement strand
CACACAAGGAGGAATTGGGGCTTACCCACTCGCCATAGCAGGAACATTGGCGCTGTATGGGGTGGACTTCAATCCCGCTTATGCTTTTGGTTGGTTGGCTTGGTTGAATCAAACGTTCTTGATGCTATTTGCAGGAGCAGTTGCATTGGGGCTTTTGCCTTTGTTCAAACCCAAAACAGCAGCCGTTCTTCAAACAGAAGAAGTGGAGTAAAAAGTCAAAGTGCAAATGCAAGCTCAAAATACAAACGCAAAAAATAATTGGTTTTGAGCATGTTTAAAATTAAAGTTAAGGAATGCGGAAGAAATAAGGTTACAAATTTCGCTTTGCTTATTCATCCGATGAAGGCTTTCAATATTTTGGTTAATTAAGTACTTATGTTGTAGCCCTCATCGGATGAATTTTAAAATAGCTTGCCCCGAAAACTCGGGGTTAATTCAGTAGCGTTCCTAAGACTAATCTTGTTACAAAAACCCAATCAAAAAATGCTTCCATTTCTCGAACAAAAGATACTCACCCAAACAGAGCTCACAAACAAATTGAGCAAGTGGCGTTTTTTAGAACAAAAAATCGTGTTCACCAATGGCTGTTTTGACTTGATTCACAAAGGGCATATTCATACCCTTGCCAAAGCCAGAGACTTGGGAGATATGTTGATTTTGGGCTTGAACAGTGATGCCTCGGTCAAGAGGTTGAAAGGAGAAAGCCGCCCTTTGCAATCCGAAAACGATAGGGCTTTGATTTTGGCTGCTATGATTTTTGTGGATGCGGTGGTTATTTTTGAAGAAGATACTCCCTTCAATTTGATTGAACTCATTCAACCAGATGTATTGGTCAAAGGTGGGGACTATCAAAAACACGAGGTTGTGGGAGCAGATATTGTGAAAGCAAAAGGGGGAGAAGTCGTATTGATTCCTTTTGTGGAAGGTCATTCGACGACGAGCCTTATTGAAGGTAAATAAGTGACTTTTGTAATAAAACCTTATAGGTTTAAGCCAAGAAGTGCATACAAAATCAATTGTTTGGAGAAAATACAGGAAAGAAAACCTATAAGGTTTAGGCTACAAATAAATCAAGTATTTTGTCCTGTATTGGAATCAAGGAGCGATTTTTCACCATTACCTACTCGATTAAAAGACAATTAACTCAAAAGAATAAACGTCTAATTTAGCCAAAACAAACACTAAAACAAATCAGATGAGAACCATAAGTACCTACGATTTTAAAGATAAAAAAGCACTCATGCGTGTGGACTTCAATGTGCCACTCAATAAGAGCTTGGAAGTGACGGACAGCAACCGAATTTATGGCGCATTGCCGAGCATCCAAAAAATATTGAAGGATGGTGGAGCAGTCGTTTTGATGTCGCATTTGGGTCGCCCCAAAGGTGTGGTTTCTGAAAAATACTCTTTGCGAAATGTAGTTGCGGAAGCATCCAAACTATTGGGACAGGAAATGAAATTCGTGGCGGATAGCGTAGGAGAAGAAGTGCAAAAAGCCGTTGAAGGGCTTCAATATGGCGAAGTATTGTTGTTGGAAAACTTGCGATTCTATCCCGAAGAAAAGAAAGGCGATGAAGCTTTTGCCAAACAATTGGCGGATTTGGGCTGCGATGTCTATGTAAACGATGCTTTTGGAACTGCACACCGAGCGCATGCTTCTACGCATACAGTTGCCCAGTTTTTTGAAGCCGAGCAAAGAATGTTTGGTTTGTTGATGGCAGCGGAATTGGAAAATGCCCAAAAGGTGATGCACAATCCTGCTCGTCCATTTACTGCAATTCTCGGAGGCGCAAAGGTATCAGACAAAATCATGCTGATTGAAAACATGCTCGACAAGGTGGACAAACTCATCATTGGCGGTGGCATGGCATACACTTTCCACAAGGCGCAAGGCGGCAGAATTGGTGGTTCGCTTTGTGAGGACGACAAATTGGACTTGGCGAGAGACTTATTGCGAAAAGCAAAAGCAGCAGGTGTGGAATTGTTGATTCCTTATGATTCGGTGATTGCAGATGCGTTTTCAAACGATGCCAATACCGAAGTGGCTTCCAGTCAAAGCATTCCTGATGGTTGGATGGGCTTGGACATTGGCACAAATGCTCAACAACATTTTGCAACTGTCATCAAAGAGTCCAAAACTTTGCTTTGGAATGGTCCTATGGGCGTTTTTGAAATGTCCAATTTTGCAGGCGGCACAAAGGCAGTGGCAGAAGCGGTGGTGGAAGCTACTCAAAATGGAGCTTATTCCTTGATTGGTGGTGGTGATTCTGCGGCGGCTGTTCGACAGTTTGGTTTTGCGGATAAGGTGAGTTATGTTTCGACAGGCGGTGGCGCAATGTTGGAATTATTGGAGGGGAAAGAATTGCCTGGGATTCAAGCGATGGGGTAATTTGGTGGATTGGTGACTGGTAATCGATGGCTTGTTTTTTTAGAAAATAAAATTTGGAAATCGAACAATGCAAAGGGTGTTGTTCGATTTTTTTATTTAAAAACCGATTCATAATGTTGTTGATTATAATCGTGCTTTCTGTAGGTGAGGTTGCAGGTTCAAAATATTATGGAGTGGTTTTTCAGGCTTATTGTCCAAATGCTACCATATCAATTATTAGTTTACTTTTTGTATTGGAGTTTTTAGGTTCAAAATGTTCAATAATAATTTGATTCCCAAATAATTGATTGCTATGTTGTCCTGAATTTTCCTGATTATCAATACAAGTTAGTTTTCTTTTTATTTCATAGGGATTATTACTATATACATAAAGATATGCTTTTTCTGAGAGAAAAAAATCCTTATAAAACAATCTTAATTTCTTAGCATTCAATGATTTAATTTTGTAAATATAGACATAACCTCCCTTTACCTTGCATTTATTTGCAATAGTCAACAAATCAATATTTACATCAATACCAAGCGAAGTAATAACAAGAGAATTATTCTTTGGTTGTTTTTTCAACCGTTTATCTAAAGACGGGAAATAGTTTATTACAGTTCGGTTCTTAAATTTAGCCACCTTCTCATTTGTAAAACTCAAAGGCAAATCAGGAACTTGCGCCTTCAAATTCAAAAAACAAAGTAGTAATAAGCTGCAAAAGAGGATTGTATTTTTCATGAAAATATTATTGTATAAGGAATTACAC
>JBGCDY010000896.1:0-21131 GCA_045105835.1 Chitinophagales bacterium | reverse complement strand
GTAAGATGTTCTTCTTTGAAGAAACACCTTACGCCCTTTTTTGTACAAGTACGTGAATCAAATTATCTTTCATCAATAAATTCATAGAGAAATGATTGATGTCTAATACACTGTAACGAAAATAGTTTAATATTTCAGCAGCATGGCTGCGGCACTATTTGTAGAACTCATTCCAAACAGGATTTCCATAAGGGGCGTAGCCTCGACACCATAGAAAATCTGTCCCTTAACCGTGCCGAAGCTACGCTCCTATGACCATATAATTCAAGGTATTTTTCTACAAATAGAGTCAGGGCTACGCTCTTCTAAATATCAAAAAAATCTGTTACACGGTACTAGCTTCCCACTCCCCTATTCTGTCCTTTGAATTAAGTTCTAAGATTCAAGCACTACAGACTCCATTTTCTTCAATAAATCCCGCTTCAATTGAGCAATCTCTTCTGTCAATTCTTGGCGGTTGTAATAGTCCATCAAAAGGTAAGCATAGTGCATAAATACTTCCTGAGTAGGTTTTGCGCCAGCTTCAACATCATAGACATTTTCGCTTGGCAAATTGAAGAATGCACCACCCGAAGTATGGGCGATTCTATCCAATTCTAAGTCAAAGTTTTTGGCATCTGCTGTGATGGATTTTTGCAAATGATTGGAACCATATACATGCAGGGTCATATAAGGTTCGGTTGTTGAATTTCCCATTTGGTGAATGAAGGCATTGTTCACCTTGATGGCAGCTCCTTTGGATAAAATTTCTTTCCTCGCAAAAGACAACTCATTGTCTTTTACACAATAAATCATGTGGTGCGTCTGTCCAAATACCTGAACTACTCCCCATTCCGTATGGCCATGATTGTGAATAGAAGAATAATCACGGGGATTCCAAGACATTACCATTACTTCAAAATGGTCGTTTTCGAAAACCAATTGACGACCATAACAATCTTCTACAGGATGGTCAAAAGCAGCATAATGCATCATATCTTCAACTTGAACATCGGCTTTCTCTACCAATTCCTTTGCAAGTTTGGGTGTAATTTTGCCATACAAATCAATGGCATTGCTTAAAATGTTTACTAGGTTATCTAAAGATTTTGGAAGTACGTTTGTCTCTAATAACATGTATTTTTATGTTTGTTTTTAATGAAAAATAAAATGTTTGTAGTCTATAGTGCAGTGCTTCAAAAAAATCCTTAACATTCGTCCATAAATGAAATCGTCAAATTCCTCCCCTAAATCTCCCTCCAAAGGAGGACACATATTTCATTCCCCCTTTGGAGGGGCAAGGGGGAGGAGTACGTAAGTATGGAAAATGAATCTAAAAATTACTTTTGAAACAGTGTAATAGTTTGTGTTTTAATAACTCCTAAGCTTTATTCAGCTTCAATATCTCTCCTGCACAAGCGTCCATTATTTGCCCTTCATGAATCGTCAATTGACCATTCACCCACAGCGATTCTACGCCCGAAGACAATTGGCGAGGACTCAAATAGGTTGAATTTGCCTTCAAAGTCTTGGGATTCAACAACACTAAATCGGCATGGTAGCCCTCCTTGATTTCTCCCCGTTTTTCGAGTTTGAAAAACTGAGCAGGTAGGTAAGTAATCTTGTGAATTGCTTCTTCCCACGAAAGTGTTTTTTCCTGCAAAACATAGCGTTCGAGGTAGGTCGTGAATGCCCCATAAGAACGGGGATGTGGTTGTCCGATAGATTTGGGTGCATTGATCGGATAACTCCATGAATCCGTGCAAATCATTGCTTTATCCCAATTAATAGCAGTGTCAATATCCTCTTGATGGATGCAATGATACACAATCCAAGTCTCTGTACTTTTGGTCAAAAGCAAAGCAATCGTTTGGGCAAGACTCAAGTTTCGTTCAGCTGCAATTTCTACCACTGTTTTGCCATAAAATTCTGGAAACTCATCCGAAATAATCAACATTTGGGTCAAGTCGTAATCCTTCAATTGGATATACGCTGCAATATCTGCCACCACGCTTGGCTGCTGTACTTTTTGGGCAACAGCTGCAATACCATCTTGCAAAATGTACTTGGGAACAAAGGCACGTAATTTGGTTGAAACGGCTGTGTAAGGATAGACATCCACCGTAGCCTGCAAAGTATTTTCCGCATTGTAGGCTTCAATTTGCCGCAAAACCTTTGGAATCTTACCCCAGTTTTCTCGCTCTGCCGCCTTCAAATGACTAATCAATACAGGAATCTGGGCTTTTTTTCCGATTGCCAAAGCCTCGGTAATCGCATCCTCCAACTTATCTCTTTCATTGCGAATGTGAGAAGCATACACTCCTCCTTTCTCCGCAACAGTACGCACCAACTGAATGACTTCATCTGTCTCTGCAAAACAACCTGGTGCATAAATCAAGCCTGTCGAAATACCCAATGAACCTTCATCCATTGCAGTCCCAAGAGCCTTTTGCATATCCACCAACTGACTATCTTTGAGTTGGTTCCAATCATCCATATACCCCGCCCGCAAAGTGCTGTGACCTACGAGTGTTCCAATATTGAATTGTAGTTTGCTTTGGATTCTTTGGAAATATTCGGTGGTAGACCGCCAGTCAAAAGGAAAGCCTATTTCGTCTGACAAACGATTCATGGTCTCCATCAAGTGGTCACCAATAGGCGCAGGAGATGTGCCGCAATTTCCAAAAATTTCGGTGGTAATACCTTGAAAGAGTTTGTGGTCGGCAGCATTTGGAAAAAAGTAGCCGAAGCCTGTTGAAGCATGGGGGTCAATGAATCCTGGGGTCAGTATCAAGCCAGTTCCATCAATAACCTCCTTTGCAGTCAATTGACCAAAATCGGTACTCCCTTCTTCAAGGATTATTTCAATTTTTCCATTTTGAATACCGACATCTGCTTTTTTTGCAGTTTCTAATAATCCAGTGCAAACGGTGGTATTTTTAATTAAAAAGTCGAGCATGTTTTTTTTATTGTGATGGGACGCTGATTTAAATGATTGAAAATGATGAAAACAGGCTTAGTAAAATCAGTGAAAATCATGTCCAACCAGTTCCATCAGCGTGCTATTTTTAATTGAACACAGATTTAACGGATTAAAAAGATAAAAACAGATTTATAAAAAACCAGTAAAAATCATGTCTAATCAGTTCTATCAGCGTGCTATTTTTAATTGAACACAGATTTAACGGATTAAAAAGATAAAAACAGATTTATAAAAAACCAGCGAAAATCATGTTTAATCAGTTACATCAGCGTTCCATCATTTCCTATAAATAGTGAATTTTTCCAACAATTCGGGTATAACTTGGCATTTTTTTGCCTCCTTCATATCCACATAACCTTCCGACATTTTCACATCTGGGTCAATGATGTCTTGGAGAAAGTAGCGTTTAGAAGGACTCAAATCGTGGGCAGCAGCATTGGGAAGGTAAGAAGCAAATTGAAGGTTGAGTAAACGACCAATGCCTGTTTCAAACATTCCACCAATCCAACAAGGAATTTCATGTTGGTGACAATATTGCAGAATTTCGATACTGTTGCTAATCCCTCCTACCCTTCCGACCTTCAAATTAAGTTCATCCATTGCACCCAATTGATGCAGTTTTATCAAGTCTCCTATGCTTTTCACCTCCTCATCAAAACAAACCTTCAAATTGGGGAATCGTTTTTTGGCAGCCAAATAGACATCAAAACGGCTGGGTGAAAAAGGCTGTTCGATTACGGTATCGTAGGTATTCACGAAGTAGCCAAACTTGTCCAAATCTTTTGCAGAGAAACTTCCATTGGCGTCAAAACTGATGACAGCTCCTGAATCAAACAACAAAGGATTGACCGCATCAAAGAATTCTGTATTGGCATTTGGTGAAATCTTGAATTTGAGGCGGCGGTAACCTGCTGCAATGTTTTTCTCGACCGCTTCTTTCATTTCACCTTTGTCTTGGTAAATCCCCATCGAAATCCCTGAAGGAATTTTGGAAAGGGGTTTGGTTGGCAAAACATCGAATAGGGATTGATTGGTTTCTTGTTGGACCACACTATAAGCAGCAGCTTCAACGGCAGATTTGGTAAAGTTCCAGCCTCTGATTTTTCGGAGGATGCTGAGGACTTCGCCGTAGGTTTGGGAGGATTTGAGGTGAGGTATAACAAACTTTTGAATCGTCATAACAGCACCGTCCAAAAATTCAGCAGAATAATAAGGATCTGGTCTGCAAGAGCACTCACCATAACCTATGTGTCCACTTTTTGATACCCATTTGACGATAAGTGTCTTCCGAGAAGTACGTTTGCCGATACCTGATACAAATTGTTCTGTCTGTGGTACATCGAGTATGAGGAGTTGAAGGCTTTGAAGGGAAATTGAAGTATTCGCAAATGTATTGTTGTTCATGTAGTGTCCTTTCTATGATTGAATTGTGAAGGTGAAATATTTTTTAATTAAAGAAAAAAATAATAAGTCCTTAATAATATACTTCAATTCTATTTGGCAATTATTGATATGTGACGTAAGTATATTTATAAAATAGTTAGTCATGTTTGTCATTAAAATGTCATCATTTTATTAATTCGGCTTCATTTTTGATGATTTTAGCACATACCACCAGTATCAAGTAATAGCAAAAACTAATGTTAGTTCAAGGTTCTATACAAAAAGTTATTTTTTTTGTTAGAATTTAGATGAATGAGAGCTGTATTAAATGGCGAGTTGCTTAGGGTCAATTCTTCTATTTAATTACCGTTCTTGGCAGTCCGAATTTCTGAAATCTTGGAACAAAACTAACTGTTGAAGAAAGTCAAAATTAACAAAAATTATTGATTTTCAAAATTTTATGAAAGTAGAGATTGCGGAGTCATGTTGACTCGTATAATGTAAAAAATTCCACGAAATAAAAAACCTAAAGTCATGAAGAAAATACTACTTCTTGTAAGTTTGGTATGGCTATGCGGGGAAGTGAATGCCAAAAATCCCCAAAAGAATTTATTCCCACCTATCGACTCAGTTGTTGTTCACCTCAATTCTGCGGAAATCTTTCGCTCCATTGATGTGTCTCTAAAAGAAGGCACAAATAGACTCATCATACAGGATTTGTCAGAAAAAATGGATCACGAGAGCCTTCAAGTCGCCATGAAAGGCGAGGGTATCAAGATTATTGGTACGAATGCGGAAGTCAACAATGCTATCCGAAGTTATGACCGAAAACAGATTGAAGCCCTAGAGGATTCATTGGCTGTTTTTGAAGACCAGCAAACAGAATTGGAAAACGACCACGATGCCTACATTCATGAGAAAGAATTGTTGAAAAAAGCCAGTAATGCGACTGGTAGTATCAAGGAACTCCTACAAACGGCGAGCATCTATCGCCACCGCATCCACATGACCAACCGAAAACTTTCGCAAACCGAGAAATTGGTGGATGAACAGGAAATCCTCATTTTTACTTTGAAACAGCGTTTGGAAGCCTTGAAGCAACAATCTACTGTTCCTCAAACCCAGCTGACCATCACCATACAATCTCCAAGAGCAAGCACCAAGACATTGAACGTGTCTTATTTGGTAGCAGATGCAGGTTGGAATCCAGCCTATACGCTCAATGCTACGGATATATTGAAGCCTATTGACATGAAATTTCAAGCACAATTGATCAATAATACGGGAATTGCGTGGGAAGATGTCAATTTGGTATTTTCTACCGCTCGCCCCAAAGTGAAGAGATGGGTACGTGAAGAAGAAGACCTTATTCAGGTAAGCAACACTATGGAATCTTATGGTGAAGTAGAGGGCAAATCGGTTTTCATTGAAGAACCGATGGAGGAAGATTACGACAATTATGATATGGAAGAATTGTATGTCCAACTTTCGGACAACCTTCCGATAGATGGACAACCGACCATCAATATGCGAAAATTTCGCACCGCAGTAGAATATTACATTCCCGCAGATGGCGAAACGTATGTGATTGAAGTATCTGATTTTGAACTTGCTACAAGCTATGAATACTATGGAATGCCGATATTGGAAGAGGAGGCTTTTTTGATGGCAAAAGTTGAAAATCTTTCAGAATTGGGAATCATTGAAGGCATCGGCAAATTGTACTTCAAGGATACTTACCTCGGTCAAATCGAAATTGATCGAACGGGTATCAATGGCACTTTGAACCTAAACCTCGGCAAAGACAGCCGTGTATTGGTCAGCCGAAACTTGGTAAAAAGTGACAAGGAGAGCAAGTTTATGGGCAATGGCACGAAGGAAATGCAGATGTATGAAATCGTGGTGAACAATACCATGAGTGTGCCTATCAAAATCAAGGTACAAGATCAATTGCCAAGTGTGCTGAATCCAGATGCCAAAATCGACATGATTGATTTGTCACTTGCACAAATGGATTATGTGGAAGGAACAATGAGTTGGAGATGTGATTTGGATAGAGGCGAAAACCGCATCATTCCGTTTAGCTATGCTTTGGAATACTCCAAAAAGAAAGAACCTAAGAGCAAGACTGGCAAAGGAAAGTCTGGTAAAAATGGGAAAGCTCCTGCGGGTTCACCTTTGGCTTGGAGGTACTGGAACAATGTGAATTAATCAACGAATGAAAATTAAAATATCAATTAAAATGAAAACTGCTTATGTAAGTAAACCGTTCAGAGTTTCAAATTGATATTTCTTTTTTTCGAAAATTACTACGTCGCTTTCAGTTTGATACACTTCAAAACAGAAAGTAAAAATTGAATCGGCTTATTCAAATCAAAATGCTTTTGAGCATTCGCAACCTTGCCATTCTCCAAAAAAAACAATAATTTAGGTGTCTTATTTTGGAATTTTTGAAGGCTACCCTCCAAACGGGTAGCCTTTTTGTCATTCTCAACACTCAAAACCTTCAATCACTATGAATCCAATTTTTAGAAACACACTCATCAGCGGGTTAATCATTATGACAGCCTTTTTGGTATTGCTTTTATTGCGCCCCGAAGAGGGAAGCCGCAATATGGATCAGATAAGTAACCCTGGCACGACGATGCTCTTTCTCTTCGGCATGGTCTTACCTGGTTTTCTCTTTGGAATAGCATTGAGTTTGGCAATGCCATCGGTATTGGTGTCCAAAAAAATAGCCTTTATTACCTTGAGTGGAATCCTCTATATCGGATTGGCATTTGGAGCAGTCACAAATGGCTCTACCTCCACATTTCCAGTTGTAGTAGTCAGTGCCATCGGTGGCGTTTTGATGGTAGTTTTGGTTCATTTCTTACTCCATCCTTTGCCTTTGGCGCAGAGCTTGGTTGTGGGATTGGTGATAGGTTTGATTGCAGCAGCTCCTTTTTTACTGATGTTTCAGTCTCCAGAAGAAGCCAAATCTATTGGTAGTATTGCAGGTATGATGGGCTTAAGTCTGTTTTTGATTTGGCAAGGCGGAATGGGATTTTATTTGTCGAAGGTAATTGAGTGAGTTTGCAGTACATACCCCTACCAGCAAAAATAATGACCTCGCTTTCCAAACCTTTTTTTATTTAAATTTATACAGTTTTTCAATGGTTTAAAAACCTGACAATCAACATTATTTATCAATCTAAAATTATTCCCGCACTCCATTTGAGCTTCTTTTTCTCAGCAGTCTTTTCCAAAACTATGTTATCTTTGCAGCCTTTATTCAAAAAAATGCTATTTTTCGCATCAAAAATAGTATTTTTCTTTATTCACCAATCAGTCATAGATAATGAGTTGGAAGGAAGAATATGATTCTCTCAAATTTCAGGAAGCGAATATGAACGTGCTAACTATAGAACTAACTACCTTACAAGACGACGATCGTGCGGTTTATTTGACGGGGAACTTCAATGATTGGAAAGCCCAAGACGAAACCTATAAAATGAGAAAAATAGGGGATGGAGTCTATCACTATACTTTCGAACAAGATATAGAACTACCCACCCCAATCCAATACAAATATGTGAAAGGGACGTGGCGAGATGTCGAAATGGACCAATTTGGCTGTGATACACACCACCGAAGCATAGACGGGGCAGGGCGAACAGTAAAAGACACCGTTCCTCGTTGGAAGAAAGAGGGTGTTGCTCACAAACCTCAATACTTACCTCAAATCGAGTTCGTAACCACAGGAGAAGACATTCCTCAACTGCGGATAAAACGAAACATCCAAGTTCTACTCCCACACAATTACCACCAAACCAACAAGCACTACCCCGTTGTGTATCTTCAAGATGCCCAAAACCTATTCGACGAAAAAGCTCCTTTTGGCAATTGGGCGATTGACAAAACCCTTTCGGTATTGGCTGAAAAAAACCAGAAGGAAGTGATTGTCGTGGCGATTGATCATGCAGGAGAAGAACGAACGAAAGACTTCAATCCTGTGCTAAGTGAGGAAAACGACAAAGAAGGTATCAAATACATCAAGCTCGTAGCCAAGTATTTGAAGCCTTATATTGACAAACGTTACCGAACATTGCCTTCCAGAGAACACACCGCTATTGGAGGCAGTTCCTTGGCTGGATTGGTCAGTTTGTATGCCGTATTGAATCGCTCAGATGTATTCGGAAAAGCTTTGATTTTTTCACCTTCCCTTTGGATTGCCCCTGCTGCTTATCTCGACGCAACTACTTTTTTGCCACAAGATTCCACTCGGATTTATCTCTATGGTGGCGGTAAAGAAAGTGATTACATGCTCAACAACATCAACCGATTGAAAGAATCTTTTGAGTGGCAGCGAGAGAATGCCGAAAATTTGCAGGTATTCCTATCCACTGACCCAGAAGGGCACCACAATGAAGAACGATGGGGAAAAGAATTCCCACGAGCCATTGACTGGTTATTTTTCAGCAAGATTTAAATCTAAGACATTTTCAAATTACATTTGGAAGGTTCTTATATAGGAGGCTTCGGAAGTCTATTTGCAGGAAACACCATTGCTATCTTACCAATGGTTGAAACGTTTCTAACATCAGATTCCCGAAGTCTTTCTCATTTTCAAAAAAATCAATTTTTAAAATCCTAATACCAAAAAGCAGAATGAACGAGCAAGCACAAGCGGTCATTGTACCTATCAGTACAGAAAACTTAGAAACTTCTCTCTTAGAAATAGCTAAAATCACAGGCATTGAAGTAGAAGTACTTCAAAACGACTTCAAAGCCAAAGCAAAGGAAATATTGCCTCTATACCTAACAGGGCAAGCCAAGCCCAAAAGAATCTACTTGTTGGGATTGGGGGAAAAGCCAAAATTTGTGACGATTGTAAGAGCCTTCAAAAGTTTTACCCATCGCTTCAAAAGCAAATTGCCAAAAGACATTGGCATCAGCTTCAAATACGGCAATGAAAGCCCAAGCCCTGCAATGGCAATTGAAGCGGCTCTCAATGGAGTAAAATTGGGAACGTATGACATTGGATTGTACCGAACCGATGAGAAAAAAGACTGTGCAATCGTAGCAGAAGATGCGAGTATCACCGTTTATTCGGATTATGAAGATGCTCCAAGCATAGGCAACCGAGCAGAAGCCATTGCGGATACCCAAATGGAAATCATGGATTTGGTCAATGGTGTATCCAGCAAAATCACCCCTGAATACCTCGCCAATTGGGCAGTAGAATCGGGTCGAAAATATGGTTTTGAAGTCACGGTATTCGACAAAGCCAAAATTGAAGAACTCGGCATGTATGCTTTGTTGTCCGTCAATCGAGGCAGTGAATTGCCTCCTCGATTTATCATCATGGAATACAAGCCCAAAAATGCAACAGGAGAGTTGAAAAAAATAGGTTTGGTCGGCAAAGGAATCACCTATGATACAGGCGGTTTGTCCATCAAAAATTCCCAATCCATGCCTTATATGAAAAGCGATATGGGCGGGGCTTCAACCGTTTTGGGCGCTATGGAAGTGGCTGCAAAACTGCAGTTACCTATTCACTTGATTGGAATCGTGCCAAGTACCGACAACTGTGTGGATGCAAAGGCTACCCAACCAGGTGATGTAGTGGGTTCTTACAGCGGCAAAACCATTGAAGTAATGGACACTGATGCAGAAGGGCGTTTGGTTTTGGCGGATGGACTGGCGTATATGGCAAAGCATTTTTCTCCCGAAATCATGATTGACCTTGCCACCTTGACGGGTAGCAGTGTGCGGGCTTTGGGCTTTCACGCAGGAGCGATGTTTACACACAATGATGAATTGGCTGCAAACTTGTCTAAGGCAGGTGAAAAAGTCGGGGAACGTGTGTGGAGAATGCCGCTTTGGGAGGACTACAGTAAAGACCTTAAATCAGATGTCGCAGACACCAAAAACTTTACCGAAAAACCCACCGCAGGAGCCATTACTGCCGCCAAATTTTTGGAGATTTTCACGGCTGGGCATACCTCTTGGGCACATTTGGACATTGCAGGAATGGTTATCCAACATTCTGAGTTTTCGAGCCAAAGAAGTGCTACAGGTTATGGTGTGCGTTTGTTGTTGGCGTATTTAGAAGGATTGGTAGAATAACAAAATTCGATTTTTAGCAGACTCTATTTCAGCATTTTTTGATTTGCGATTGAAACAAAAATAAAAACCACGTATCAAGTGTTTTGAACACAAACGATACGTGGTTTTTTTAATTAAAAGTGGTTGTCTGACAAATTCCGTGGAGAACCTAAAGACTACATTCGTCTGATTTCATAAAAGAATAATTATCAGCAAAATAGCACGCTAATTTCCTAATATATAGACTATTGTAGTCTCAACTCATGGCTTTAATCAAAGAACCTTAAAAATTTTGATGCCTTCAATAAAATTCAAAGACTCAAAATCATTTCCTTCATTCTCTATTGGTTATCCTGCAATTTGAAGACACGCTTCAAAACCTCTGTCGTTCTTGCTATAGGATCTTTACGAATTTTAGCCTCCTCTTTTTCGACCATAAAAAACAAACCCGTCAAGGCCTCATTCGTTACGTAATCCGCCAAATCAGGATTCACTTTTTTCACAAAAGGAACTTTGTTGTATTTCCCTACAATGTCATCCCAATTACGGGTTACCCCTACTTGACCGAGCGAATTTTCGATGACAGGACGAAAAGACTTGTAGAGTTCCTCTGTAGTAGTGCGCTTCAAAAAATTAGTAGCAGCATTCTTCTCTCCCTTCAAAATGCTCATCGCATCTGTGACAGTCATTTTCTTGATAGAAGCGATAAAAATATTTGCAGCTCCTTTTGCAGCAGTTTCTGCACCTCGATTGATGTTCACCACCAATTTGTCTATTTCTTTTCCGAGTCCAATATCACGAAGGGTATTTTCAACCTTTTGGACATCAGGAGGGAAAGGAATGCGGATGTTGGTATTGCCATTGAAACCATCTACTTTGGAGACTACTCCAGCTCCTTTGGTGATCCCCACCTCTAGCGCTTGCTTCAAGCCTTGAATGATTTCCAATTCTGATACAGGATTGTCTCCTCCACCCATTATATCGCCAACCGTTTTAAAGATTTCTTGACCAGATGTGCAGGAACTGAAGAGCATACTGACAACGGCAAATAATACGACTACTTTTTTCATGTGAAATTATTTGAAGTAAAAATGAAAATAAAAAACAAATTTAAGAAGAATAGAGCAGTGCATGGAGTGTGGGCTGTATTTCATTAGACGTTTGAAAGGCTTCAAAGTCATGTTTTGGAGTTGCGAAAAAATAAATCCTTAAAGAATTTGGTCTGAGAAGCAAAAATAGAACTTCTCAATCAAACCATTTGATATCAAAATTAACTTCAGTTAATAAGATTGTTAATGTTTTGACAATAAGGAATTTGAAGTCTCACTTCTCACATCCCTTTTCTGTATTCTCGCTTACTTAAAAGGATTGTCTAATAAACGCTTTAACTTAGTCCTAAGTTGCTTCCGATGCTCTTTTCGCTCGGATTTTTTCTTCCGACGTTTTTTCCTTTTGCTCAACACTTCCGTACTTGGATTGTCCTCATTGACCAAATTTTTGGAACTGATACTCGATACGATACCAGTCAACACACTTTTCCACCAAAAATTGATAATGGACTTACTCGGATTTCGTTTATAATCAATAATCCCTTCCCTAAAATTCCCTGCTTTTGTAGGGTTGTCATTTCGGATAAACAGTTTGTCTGCCAAAAAAGAAAGAATATCTTGTTTGGCATTGACCTTACCTGTGTTTTTGTCCTTCAATACCACCTTCAAATCATCGTAGTAAAACTGCAATTTGCCCCTCGCACGTTTATCCGTAGCAAAAGCCGAAAAAGTGATTTTATTGATCTTTCCATCATCTACCCTTGCAGGCACGACCTCCAATATGGGATTAAAATCAGCCATTGGCATCTCACTCAATGAACCAGAAAAAGTATGCCCATAGTCGCTACTATTCAAAGGAAAGGCAAAATCAAGAGTCAGAAACCCCGTCCCCATCACATAGGCATTCGCTTGCAAAGTAACCTTACTTTCCTTACTCATCAACAAATCGTTGTTGGTGAGGTTTCTCAAACTCGCATTGAACCTGTCCATAGTGAGAATCCCCATTTTGGCTCCAGTTTTGCCATAGGCACTGTACTCAATCTTGCCATCCGTCACTTCAATGTGGTCAATATAGACTGGCATGGGTAAATTTTGCAGCAAGTGTTGGGGCATAGTAAGAACCCTATTCGGAGCAGGCTTCAATCTCTGATCCATAAACGATTCAACAAGAGGATTTTTGACCAATATTTTTTTGACATTGAATGCCCCTCTACTCAAAAGAGCATTGATATCCAAGCCCCTCATCAATACATCCATGTTCTGAATACGTGTCCAGCCTATTTGGTGACCTACAATATGACCCAAGTCTATTGGGGAATGAAGTGGAAGAATCGAGACATTTTTCATGTGAGCTTTGGCATTCACCATATCCAAACCCATATCATCAATTGTCAAAACACTATGCGTTTTGGGAAGTTTTCGTCGAAAACCCTTTGCGTTTATCTTGAAATCATCTGCATAGAAAAGTTTGTCTTCTTGTTCTTCAAGCGAATGGTCTATCCTAAAGTTGTTGATAGAGAGATCCACAGGATAAACTGACAACAGCTCTTGTTCATCTTCTGCATCCAATATCGTCAAAGAAGCATGGTTGATTTTGAAGGATTCGATCCCAAAAGTGCTGAGTTGGGGACTGAGTATTTTCTGAAAGTCAATGGGTTTTCTTTCCCTATTACGCTTATTTTTTGAAGGTCCAGCACTGCGTTCTTTTGTCAGTACAATTTTTGGGTAATTGAGTTCGACAGCAGGAATCGTCCATTGTTCACACTTCATCAAGGCATTGTAGTCTCCATCAAAGAAATCGGTTGTATTGAGTGTGAGTTCTTGAATTTCTACAGATTGTACGTTTTTGTTGCGCCCATTTTTGGGTATCAAGTGGAGAGATTGAAGGCGCAGCACAGATTCTTGCAGCGAAAAAGAAGCACTTTTGATTCCCAAATTATAGCGGCTTTTGGGTATGGGTACAATGGTTTGATTGACTTCAAATTGTATATTTCCCGCCTTAATGGGTAGGTCTTGAATGGTTTCCCCCATGAATTGAGGTTTCGCCATTTCCAAATCGCTTAGATGGGCATTGAGGTTGTGGCTAATTGCAACTTGAAGGGTATCCAAGCCCGATAGTTTGAGGTACTCAAATTGGGTGTTTTGAAAAGCGATATTTCCAATAAAAAAGGATTGCAGTTCTTTGTTTATCACTAAGTCTTCTTTGAGCGTGCTGTCCTGCACTGCCTTTGCAGGACAATTTCCTTTTTCGAGTTGAAGCATTTGAACAATTGCTCCTTGGAGTACGATGTTGTCAATATTAATGTGTTGTTGAACGACTGCATCATAAAGGTCGATACCTGTGAGGGTGAGTTTGGGAATTTTTAAGTCGAAAATATTGCGGGTCGGAAGTTCACAGTCCGCATGTTTTTGAAGTATTTGCTCTCTATTCGATTGAATGCGAATGTCTCTGAGGTTCAACTTCCCTGCAATAAGGTTCACGCTCACTTTTTCGCAATGAAACCCATACATATTCTTCGAAGCCTTTTCTACTTTGGTTTCTAACTGAGCAATGACCACAGGACACAGATATTGACTGATACCCCACTGAATAACCAACAGCAAGAACACAAGCACTGATAAGGTGACTGCGATGTACTTCCATATCTTGGAGGAGGGTCTATTCATTTGATTTGATGTGTCATGCTGTTCAAACTAAAATTACTGTTTTTCATCTGATTAAACAAATTTACGTTTGGGTGGTTTTTGATTCAACACGTATCCCGAAAAGGATGTAACTTTATCCAACTTTTGGTTCTTAGCATTTGGACAAGATTATTAACTATACGATTTGAGTCTCTTATCTCACTTCTCTATTCTGTCCTCCTACTTCGCACCAAACACTTTTGATATAACCCCAAACTCAATTATAATGTTAACGCTCCTTTCTCCTGCAAAAACACTGGATTTTGAAACCCCTCCTACTACTGATGTACATTCACAAGCAGTATTGCTCGAAAATGCCCAGTATTTGGTAAAGAAACTCAAGAAATTCTCCGTTTCACAAATTGGTGACTTGATGCACCTCAGTGAAAAACTTGCGGACTTGAATCATCACAGATACGCCAATTTTCGTACTCCTTTTACACCCGACAATGCCAAACAAGCGATTCTGGCATTCAAAGGAGATGTATATGTGGGTTTGGATGCAGAGAGTTTTTCGGCAGAAGATTTCGGCTTTGCTCAAGACCACCTAAGAATACTTTCGGGACTTTATGGGTTGTTGCGTCCTTTGGATTTGATGCAGGCATACCGACTCGAAATGGGCACAAAATTGAAGGTAACGCCTACGAAGAACAATTTGTATAAGTATTGGGATACGCAGATTACGAAGAAAATCAATGAAGTTTTAGAGGCTCAAGAAGAAAAGGTATTGGTGAACTTGGCTTCTAATGAGTACTTCAAAGCGGTGAAACCTAAATTGGTGGAAGGAAGAATATTAACTCCTGTTTTTAAAGACTTCAAAAACGGACAGTATAAGGTCATCAGTTTCTTTGCAAAGAAAGCACGGGGAAGTATGGCTCGATACATCATCCAAAACCGAATTACGAATTTGGATGACATAAAGGCTTTTGATACCAATGGTTATTATTATAAAAAAGAACTATCGAAAGAAAATGAATGGGTATTCGTAAGAGATTAACTCTCTATTGAAGTAAGTGAGATTACTTAATTATTTTTCTCCTCTTCACCTTTTTCTTGACAGGCATTTGGTTCTCAATTACTGGCTGAACAGAACCATTCAATTCTTTGGGCAAAGGAATTTTAAAAACATCTTTTCCCAAAGCTTTTTCGATTCTTTGAAATTTCTTCTGCCCTCGATCATTCACCAAAGTCAAAGCAACTGCTGAAGAATTACCAGTTGTGTTTTGGCTAATACGAGCCACATAGTCCTTCACAGTCGTAGGTGCATCGTAATTGATAATGAGTTTGATTCCTTCCAAACTAATTTCCTTTACCAAAGCATCAGAAATCACTAAAATATGAAATTCTTTGTCCAAGAAGTCTTCCAATAGAATCTCTCGTTTTTCAGCATCCAAATCCTCATGAATGTCGTAAGCCTCATACTCTATTTTTCTGAGTTCACGGGCGACCATTTTAGCATTGGTCTTTGAAGATGTAAATATAAGAACAGAGCCAATCTCCTTTCCTTTCAACAAAGAATGTATCAAAGTGAGCTTGTCTTTACTATAAAGAACATACGCTGCTTGCAGAATATGGTCAATAGAAGCAGTCAATGAGTGACTTTGCGCCTCATTTTCGCTTTCGATGTTCGTATGTTTTTCAGGCATAAACACTTATTTGTAAAAGGTTTGATGATTTGTTGTTCATATAGCGAACAATATAGATAATAAAGACAGGATAACAAAGAAAGTTTTTCCAATTCACTATTCCTAATAACTCGAAATACTTACCTTGTACTTCTTTTTATCAAATAAACTGTAAAAATAGAAACCCCATGAAAAACTACCTAATACTTATCGTATTATCTTTTGGATTGCTAAACTTATCTTCAATCCTTGCACAGGACAATCCCCAGACAGAGGTCGAAAATGCCGAATTGATCAAGGCGCAAGAAAAAGAGGTCAAAGACAAAAACAAGGCATTGAAAAAAGCCGAAAGAGCGATCAAACAATTAGAAAAGGCTAAGAACGAACTCGTTAAAACAAATAAGAAGCTCGTAAAGGCGGAAAAAAAAGCAAAAAAAGCAGAAGCAAAAACCGTCAAAATAGAGAAAAAATTGGAGGGAATAGATATTCCTGAACCAGATGACCAGCTTAAGCTCGAAAAACTGCGGGTGAAGGATACAGAAGCAAAAATAGCTGTCAAGAAACTAAAGGGTAAAATCCAAAAATTAGAAGCAAAACTCAAAAAAGCAGAGAAAAAGTCTGAAAAAGCAATGGACAAGAAAGATGAAGTGATGGAAAAATACGAAGACGATGTGGACCAATAACAATTCTTGACCATCCCACACTATTGATTTTTACAAGCAGTGAATAAGTCCTTTCTTATTCACTGCTTTTTTTGTGGTAAACTCTAAACAAACAAATGCTCAACTCAAATAAGGTTCATCATTTTTAGGTAAAATTTTGATAAATAAATTAGTTTTTTGCTCAAAAAATTATATATTTGAATGCAATTCATTTTCTGACACTCCAAAAAATAATTCGATGACCTTAGACGACAACACACTTCAAGAACGTATCCATGAACTCGAAAAAGAAATCATGGACAAAAAACAAGCTCTTGCCAAACTCCGCAAAGACCTCATTCCACAAGAAATCAAGGATTATACTTTGACTCAAAAAGACGGTGAGCCGATTCAATTGTCAGACCTATTTGGCGACAAAAACGAAATGCTACTCGTCTTCAATATGGGGAAATCCTGTCGGTGGTGTACCCTTTGGGCAGATGGCTACAATGGCATGAGCCAACACCTTCACAATCGAGCAGCCTTCGTCGTACTCTCCCCCGATGCTCCCGAAGTGCAACAAGAATTTGCAGCCTCAAGAAATTGGGATTTCAACATGTTCAGCTACCAAGATTCCGAAATAGGCAAAGACCTCGGATACCAAACAACAGATGGCTATTATATGCCTGGTGTTATTTCATTGAGCAAATCAACCGAAGGCAAAATCTGCTACCACAGCAAAGCTTTTTTTGGACCAGGTGATAACTACTGTGTACAGTATGACTTTATGGATTTATTGCCGCAAGGAGCGAAAAATTGGCAACCTCAATATGAATACAATTAATTTTACACTCATTTTTTAGACATAATTTGGGTACGTAATATTTATTTGTACCTTTAAGGCTTAATAAATTACTTGATAACCTTTTATTTAGCTTTAAATATTTTTCTATGAAAAAATTATTACTCCCCCTTTTATGTATTGTGTGCTTCAATACCTTCCTTGCAGCACAAGAAGCGACAGATACAACCTTAGCCGAAATACCCGATTCGATTTTGGCGCAAATCATTGCTCACCAAGACAGTATTACAAATTCGTTTACCTACCAAACTGGTAAAATCGAATTAGAAGGTGGTTTGGCGGTCATTAATGTTCCCGAAGGTTACAAATTTTTAGATGCCAAACAATCAAACTATGTTTTGACTGATTTGTGGGGCAATCCTCCAAGCGAAACAATGGGTATGTTGTTTCCAGAAGACATCTCGCCTGTGAGCGAAAACTTCACCTATGCGATTGATGTCAGCTACTCCGACGAAGGTTATATTGAAGACGACGATGCCAAGGATTTGGACTATGGTGACCTACTGGAAGAAATGCAAGGGGATGTAAAAGCTGGCAATGAACAAAGAACAGAATTGGGCTATCCCACTGTTGATTTGGTCGGATGGGCAGCACCTCCATTCTACGATGAAACCAACAAAAAACTACACTGGGCAAAAGAAATCGCCTTTGAAGGAGAAATTGTGAATACCCTTAACTACAATATTCGAGTATTGGGAAGAAGTGGATACCTCAATCTAAATGCTATCGGAGAAATGAGCATTTTGCCCCAAGTCCAAAACGACATTGACAACATATTGAACAGTGTCGACTTCAATCCAGGGCACCAATACGCTGACTTCAATCCAAGTATGGACAAAGTTGCCGCTTATGGAATCGGTGGATTGATTGCAGGAAAAGTATTGGCAAAAGCTGGATTCTTTGTCTTTTTATTGAAGTTTTGGAAAATCATTGCAGTAGGTGTAGTCGCCTTTTTTGCCTTCATCAAACGAATTTTCACAGGTGGAGACGCAAAAGCAGGTCAATAATGCAGTGATTTTATTGTACTCAAAAAACAGATTAAGTAGGAGGATAGAATAGAGAAGTGGAGAGTCAGACTTCAATCTCTTTACGCTCAATTTATTAGCGAATGTATTTTTGCAGGGTAATTTTGTCCATGTACTTGAATTCAAAAAAATGCTCAATAATGGGAAGTTTCAAAACCTCCTGCTATTGAGCATTTTTCTAAATAACAAATCCTATCACCACTATAAATTTAGCGTTTTTTAACACACTCTAAGCCCCTGACTTTGAACTTTGAAGGCAAGATAAGAGTTGATTAGACAAAGAAATATGGGTGAATAAACAAAACCTTGTTCACCCACCATTGTTTATCCCAACACATAGTTAATCAAAGGTCAGAATATGAAACCAATTGTTACCCTATTACTTATTACCCTTAGCTTTTGCAGCCAGCTCCAAGCTGCCAGTGTCAAAGGACAGCTTCAAGACGACAAAGGCGAAGCCTTGATATTTGCTGCCGTTGCTTTGTACAGCAGCAGTGACAGCACTTTAACCAAAGTCGAAACCTCCAACGAAACAGGTATTTTTGAGCTATTAGGTGTAAAAGCGGGAAATTATTTCCTCAAAGCAACCTATGTCGGCTTATCCGATTTCACCAAAACAGGCATTGTCCTCACAGAAAATCAAGACCTCGATTTGGGCATCTTGATTTTTGAGCCAGCTTCTGTCAAATTAGAAGAAACAACTGTCACCGCTTCAAGAGTGATGGTCGAAGTCAAACCCGATAGAACCATCTTCAATGTCAGCGGAACCATCAACAGCACTGGTTCTGATGCCATTTCTTTATTGCGAAAAGCACCTGCTGTCACTGTGGACAACAATGACAACGTCAGTGTTTTGGGGCGTTCGGGCGTACTCCTTTACGTAGATGGCAAACGTCTTCCCTTATCTGGTCAAGACCTAAGTAGCTACCTCCAAAATCTATCTGCCGACCAAATTGACCGCATCGACATCATCACCAATCCTGGTGCCAAATACGAAGCCGAAGGAAATGCAGGAATCATTGACATCCGACTCAAAAAAGACAAGAATTTAGGCTCAAATGGCTCACTGAGTACCACTTATAGCCAAGGACGATATGCACGCCTCAACCTCAATGGCAGCGGAAATTACCGCAACAAATCCATGAATATTTTTGGTTCATTAGGTGGCGAAGATGGTCGTACCTTTAATAACATGAATTTTGAAAGCTACCAAAATGGCATCAGCCTAATCGAATCCAATAGAAGCCGCAATGATTGGCAAAATTACAATTACCGTGTTGGTGTGGATTTTTTCCTCAACAAAAACCATACACTGGGTTTCTTAGTAGGCGGCATGGACATGGAAGGAATCCAACGCAATACCAATCGAATTGAGATTGGTCAAGAAGCAATCCCTTCAAGTATCGACAGCATACTCATTGCTGAAAACACTTCTGACGACACCAAAAATCAAAATACCTTCAACATCAACTACCGATTCAGCAACAAATCTGGGCGAAGTCTAAATATTGATTTGGATTATGGTAGATACGAAAATACCTACGACCGTTTTCAGCCCAACCGCTATTACGATGCCAACGAAACCATGTTGTTGACCGAAATCATCAATCGTTTTGACACTCCAACAGACATTGACATTTATACCGCCAAAATCGACTATGAAGATGAAATATTGGGTGGAAAGGTAGGTATTGGGTCAAAAATAAGCCGAGTAGGTTCAGACAATACCTTTTTGGTGTTTGACGAGATAGATGGTACTCCAATCCAAAACGACCGCCGTTCCAATAGCTTCAAATACGATGAAAACGTCTTTGCAGGATATGTGAGTTATTCCCGAAAACTAAACGACAAATGGAATCTATCCGCAGGGCTGCGTGCCGAACAAACGGATGCAACAGGTAACCTAAAAGCTTTCTTACCAGAGCTTCAACAGCCTCCTGTAGAGCTGGACTACCTCAGTTGGTTTCCAAGCGCAGGACTGACTTGGCAAGTAGCACCCAGACACAGTTTGGCACTGAATTATGGTCGTCGAATCAACCGACCTGACTACAATGTATTGAACCCTTTCAACAATCAATTGAGCCAAATCTCTTACGAGAAAGGCAATCCGTTCCTCAGTCCTGAAATCGTGAACAATTTGGAATTGGGTTATACCATGAATTACCGCTACAACTTCAAACTCGCTTACAGCCGCACGATTGACCAAATCACCCGATTGATTGGTCCAGACGAAACCGACCCAAGAGCCAACTTCATTACTTGGGACAACTTGGCAAACCAAACCGTCATCAGTTTCAATGCCAGTTTGCCGACCCAAATCACCAAATCATGGGGAGCCTACTTCAATTTGAGTGCTTCTCACATTGACAACCAAGCTGATTATGGTGGAGATGCAGTTGTAGATTTGCAGGCATTCACCTACTCGATTTACCAACAACACACCTTCGATTTGCCAGCAGGCTTCAAAGGTGAAATATCGGGTTATTTTTCAGGGCCTGGTATTTGGGGTGGTGTATTTGAATTTGAAACCAGTTGGAGTTTGAACTTGGGGCTGCAAAAGAAATTCTTCAATGACAAATTGAATGCCCGATTGAGCGTCAACGATATTTTCTACGAATCTGGTTGGGATGGGATTTCTCGCTTCAATGGATTGGTTTCCGCAGGTGGTGGACGTTGGGACAGCCGACGTGCAAGCATCAGCCTCAATTACAATTTTGGCAATCAGAATGTAAAATCTCGTAAGCGCAAGACGGGAATTGAAGAGGAAGCAGGAAGAGTAGGAAAATAAACAAGCAGTGAATAAAAATCA
>JBGCDY010000895.1:0-3242 GCA_045105835.1 Chitinophagales bacterium | reverse complement strand
TGGAGCAAATCATTGGGTAGGTAATCCGCAAGCAAGGTAGCTTCCAAACCTGTTCGATTACTCACCACGACCTGCACATTGTCTGCCTCCAAAAGTTGGGAGAGCCATTGATTGACCATCCAGGTTTGGTGGGAATGACTTTGATAATAGGTCAGTAAATCATCAATATAAACAATCGTTTTTTGACCTTCAATAGAGGAGAGGCTATCTACTTTTGGAGTCAAATCCAAAGACTTCGCCAATCGAAAAGAACCTTTGGGTAATTGCTTTAGTACTTCAAAAACAGTTCGACTTTTGCCCGTCAATGTTGCGCCTTCTATCCAAACAGGGGTCTTCCCTTGTAGGGCTTTGGTCAAAGGCTCATCCAGTCCTCGTTTCCAATAAAATGGATTGAAGAAAAATAAATCGGTCTCGTTTTTAGACTTGGAGTTTGAATCCGAATGGTTTTCAGCATTTGAAGCTTTTTTTTCTTCAATGGGTTCTTCTTCAATACCCAATATTTTGTTTTGAAACTTTTGCCAATAATCTGATTCTTTTGTGACTGAATTATTGCCTTTTTTCTCAATTAATGCGTATTTTGCCAAATAATTTAGTGATTTATCGTCAATCAATTTCCCTGTTCCAAACTTCAAAAGGATGCGAATATCGAGCAGACTGCCCAATTCCTTGTAGAGTTTGTTTTGGAGTTCTTTGGCGTGATTGTTTCGCCATTTTGAAGGCATTGAGACTTTAGGAAAGGCTTTTTGCCATACATTTTTGCGAAGACTATCAAGGAGATGTTTGGACATATTAATAGAGAAAAGATGGTCAAAAGAATAAACTGCTATGCAAGTTTTGTGTTGTTGAAGCAGCGAAAAGCAAATTTAGGCTTTTTATCTTCAAAAAGGTTGTAATTTTATTGCAGACAGATTTTGATGAATTACCCATCGTCGCTAAACCCTCCGACTCTTCTCAAAACGGTTCTTTGACTAAAACCGTGAACTGAGACTACGGTAGTCTATTCATTTGGAAATTAGATGGCTATTTTGCTAATAATTATTTTTTTGTGAACTGAGACTACCGTAGTCATTGCATCCTTTTGAAGTTTATCCTTTGAAGTAGATTGATTTTTATTATAATCGAGAATCTTTAAAACAAAAACTTCAAAAGTCTGTAAGCAACTCTTTTTGAAAAGAATCAAAATGTTTAACCGAATTTAACCTATTAATTTTCAATGAATAAAACACTTAAATGGGAACTTGCCCAACGTGTGGAATTGCTGTGGTGGCGCAGATATTTGCAGAAAAAATCGAAGGATGAATATACTGCTTGGAAGAAGGGCTATTGGAATGAGGTGCTTCAAAAAGTGGGTAGTTACCTGAAAATCAAACCTAAAGACAAGGTTTTGGATGCAGGTTGTGGTCCTGCGGGTATTTTTATGGTCTTACCTCAACAGGAAGTGACGGCTGTTGACCCATTGCTTTTGGACTACCAAAACAAATTGACCCATTTTTCTCCTTCTGACTATCCCAATGTCGAATTTCAGAGCTTGCCTTTGGAGCAGTTCCAATCTGCTGCCATTTACGATACCGTTTTTTGTATGAATGCCATCAATCATGTCTCGGATATCGAGGATAGTTTTGATAGATTGGTGGATGCCGTGCGACCTGACGGAACGATTGTGGTGAGTATTGATGCACACAATTACCAGTTTCTCAAACGTTTGTTCCGCTTACTTCCTGGTGATATTCTCCACCCTCATCAATATGATTTGGTGGAATATCAACAAATGCTGACCAAAAGAGGTTGTGAATTGACGAGTTGCCAATTGATTAAAAAGGAAATGATTTTTGACCATTATGTGTTGGTGGCTAAAAAAACAGGAATGTAGGGTTTACAGGAATTTGTGGTTCGGAGGAATACTTTACAAGAATTTAGGGTTCAGAAGAATCAAAAAATGATGCTTGATTGGTAAGGCGGATTTCTTGAATTTTTCATCAATAACGAGGGGTTTAAAACCCCTCGTTATTGATGAAAACAATTAACTTGCAGTTTTGGAAGCAAACGATAAACTCCCCTCTTTTATGAAACCTCTACTCTCCATTGCCCTTATTCTCACCCTTATGACCACAAATACCTTCTCCCAAATTTCCTTGAAATACGAAGACAATCAAACGCCCACTTACCAAGAAACCATTGCGATGTATGAGCAATTGGCAAATGGAAGTGATGTGGCGACTTTGTTGGAATATGGCACGACAGACATCGGAAAGCCCTTGCATTTGTTGGTGATTTCCAAAGACAAAGATTTTTTACCTGCTTCGATTCGCAGCAAAAACAAGCGCATCATTTTGGTGAACAATGCCATACATCCAGGAGAACCCTGCGGTGTGGATGCAAGTTTGCAGTTGGCGAGTGAGTTGTTGGAGGGGAAGGACAAAAAAATGGATTGGCTGAAAAATGTGGTTTTGTGCATCATTCCGATGTACAATCTTGGAGGGGTTGAGAATCGGGGGTGTTGCAGTCGTGCGAATCAAAACGGACCTTTGGCGCATGGATTTCGAGGCAATGCACGGAACTTGGATTTGAATCGGGATTTCATCAAATGTGATTCTCACAATGCCCGCACTTTTACCGAAATTTTTCATGCTTGGCAGCCCGATATATTCATAGATACCCACACCACGAATGGCTCTGACCACCAATATGTGATGACCGTGATTGAGACAGAACGCAACAAATTGCAGCCTGTTTTAGCCGATTTTTTGCACGATGAAATGTCTCCACATTTGACGGCTGCAATGAATGAAGCGGGCTACAAAACAGGCCCTTATGTATATTTGACGGGGCAAACGCCTGATGAGGGCATCAAGACTTTTTTGGAAACGCCGAGGTATTCATCGGGTTATACGACTTTATTCAATACGTTGGGTTTTATCACCGAAGCCCACATGTTGAAACCTTACAAAGAACGGGTTTTGTCGACCTATCGGTTTTTGGTGGAAGCACTGCAATACACCCATCTTCATGCAGACAAAATTGGGGCATTGAGAGCAGAGGCAAACAAAGCGGTTCAGACTCAAAAAACATTTCCCCTCAAGTGGGAGTTGGATACTTCAAAGCATGAAAATTTTTCCTTCAAAGGTTTTGAAGCGAAGTACAAAGCGAGTGCAGTCAGTGGTTTGGAGCGATTGTATTACGACCAAAATGCGCCTTATGAGAAACCGATTCACCATTTTACGACTTACCAAACTACTTTGGAG
>JBGCDY010000894.1:0-16199 GCA_045105835.1 Chitinophagales bacterium | reverse complement strand
CTATCAATTCAAACTGATTCCTTCAAACAATGGAAATTTAGTAATTGATACAGAGAAGTATGGTTATAAAAAAGCTAAGACTTGGCAATTGAAGAAAAACAGCGGTTTGGAAGAAAGTAAGGTTTCTGAAAGCCGAGAAAGCAAAAATCAAGCAATGAAAACCTGTTTGGAATTTCTGCAAGTGTATCACTTTCACGATACAAGTAGAAGTTCTAAATTGAAGCAAAGCAACAAATTGAAGGACAATAGGGTATTGAAATCCGATGGAAGTAATTTGGCAGCGATGTTGTACCGTATTCAAGAACAATCTCCTATTCACTTCAAACTCATTGTCAAGACGATTCAATCGGTTACACCCTTTTTTGAAGGTTTTGATTTGAAGCCTGATGTTTTGGATAATAGTTACATTGATTTGGTTTGGCGAGAAAAGAACTCAAATAAGTATTTTAATGCACACGATTTTTCAGATGGAGCACTGCGGTTTATTGGCTTGACAACATTATTATTACAGCCCGATATACCTCCAATCGTGATTATTGATGAACCTGAATTGGGCTTACATCCTTTTGCGATAGATAAATTGGCGGCATTGCTTCAAAGTGCTGCTTCAAGGTGTCAACTAATTGTTTCGACACAATCTGTGAACCTTATCAATCACTTTGAACCCAATGATTTGATTGTAGTAGATAGGAAGAATGGTGCATCTGAGTTTAAGCGATTGGATAATGAGGCATTGGAAGGTTGGTTGGAAGATTATTCACTGGGTGAGATTTGGGAGAAAAACATCATAGGAGGGCGACCAGCATGAAAAGACTAATCATTATAGTAGAGGGAAGCTCTGAGGAAGAATTTGTGAACAAAACTTTAGCTTCTTTGAATAAATGTCCACGTTTTAGAAAATGGGTGGGTGAGTTGATAAAAAAGGTGAGTTGAAATTGCTTTTACCAAATCATCAAAAAGTGCCTACTTTTCAAAATCCATTGTAGTAGAAAAGAGTAGGGTAAAAAGTAGGCACTCAAGACTTCTTGTTATACTATCGCTTCAACCTTTTGAAGATATAGCGAGTAATAAAGATTCCTTGACCATCATCTCCACCACTACTAGATTCAACTCCCGAAGTAACAAAAGCCAACTCCCAACCACTTGCCGACAAATCGTTTATTTTTGAACTCACAATGGCATCATTTGCTGCAATGTTTTCAAATCTGATACCAGTAAGATTGAAGAAGTTGAGCATTTTGGTTTCTTCAAAATCTTTCACTCTAATCTCAGATCTTTTCGATTTGTTTCTTCCTCTATCTTCTTCTGTTCGTTGGCTCGTAAACTCTTTGTGGTCACGTTCACCCGCATTAGAAACCAAACGAGAACGTCCCAAACCGCTTGGTACAATGGATTCCACACTGGTTACAATTTGATATTCGTACACAGCAATTGGAGCGTCTGTTGTTTGACCAAATGCCATAGATGTCAGTGCCATAAAAAAGATTAAACTAAGTGCTTTCATAATGATATTACTTTTTTGAGTTAATTTGATTGTTTTTGCTTACAGCCGTTTTACGTGCTTCTGTGGCAAATATATTACAAAGGAAGAAAGTAGGCAATTACAGTTTTTAGCCTATTTCTTACACTTGTTTCTATTGGATTATAAGTGTTTGCTTAATGTTGGGAAGGAATATTTTTTTGTATTTTGTTCTCTATCAAGTAGTAATGTGAAGAATTGCCTCTGGTGAGATGTTTACAAAATTTGAGGCTTATCCTCTGGGCGTATATTGAAGGTGGTTCGAATGATTGCGGATTTAGTAAAGGAGGAGAATGTCACCTTTTAGTATATGCAAAGGTGATTCAGTTTGGGGTTTTGGATTCGGTGAATTGGATTGGGGGATTAAAGTTCTAAAGTTACGCCGCCACACAAACCATCTTTTCCCAATAAGACAATTCCGTAGTTTTTGCAGACTCCAATGCCAAAAACCAGTTTGGATTGAAGTAATCGACCTGCATAGACGCTTGCGGCAAATGGTTGATTGTATTGGAGTTGTTTGAAGGAATAGTCAGGGCATACTTCAATGCTTTGCGGGCACGGTGTAAGCGGACTTTGGTGGCACTGACCGACAAATCGTAATGACGAGCGACTTCTTCAATACTCAAGTTTTCAAAATAGAAAGCCTCAATAACCTCCTTGTTTTTGTTGCTCAATTGTTCGACGGCTTCCCTTACTTTTTTTCTAATAAATTCATTGTCTTCAACCGCAACAGTTTCTTCGGCAATTAGGAACAATTCATCGGGTAGATTGAGGAAAGGCTTTTTCTTTCGGCGGTGGTAATTGTTGCAGGTATTGCGGAGGATGCCCATGAGCCAAGCTTTGAATTTGGTGGCATCTTCGAGCTTGTCAATAGATAGGTATGCTTGGACAAGGGTTTCTTGTACCAAGTCTTTGGCAGCATTTTCATCTTTGGTATAAGCTGTTGCCTTTCGCAGACAATCGCCGTGGAATTCCTTCACCAAATGACTGAAGGCTTTTTTATCACCTGATTTTAGTTGTTCGACCCAATGCGCTGTTTGATTCATATTGATTCGCAAAGATTTGTTGAAATGGGAAATGCACTTTTCTTTATAGTGGTCACCTATTGTAAAAAGGTTACATCGTGGAATTGTTCAGCGTATATTTTTTTTAACAATTGTTAAGGAATACTACAAAAATAAATTTACATTTTTTTAGCTGAACCTACCCCAACCCCTTCCAAAAGGGGAGTAAAGGTTGTAAATTTATTTTTTCCGCATTCCTAAGCATCAATTGGAGGAAGGTTTTTTCCGTTTTTTGGAGGAATCACTTCTGCTTTTGGAAATGAAAGTAAGAAAGTAGTTCCTTCTTGAAGCTGTGATTTGACTTCTATGTTTCCTTTGTGAAGATCCATTATTTTTTTGCAGTAAGCCAAGCCAAATCCATTTCCATCGTATTGAGGATTATTGTGCCCTTTTTTGAAAAGCTCGAAAATGAATTCTTGTTTTTCTTCTGCAATGCCAATGCCATTGTCGCTAATAGAAATGATGTTTTGTTCTGCTTGTTCTTCAATACCAATGTGTATGGCTGGTGGAATTCCTTCTTTCCGAAATTTAATAGCATTGCCTATCAATACTTCAAATAGCGACCATAATTGGTTGGGAAAAGCTTCAATGATGGGAAGGTAATCTTTTGTGATATTTGCATTTTGAAGTGTAATATTTCGATATTGTTTGGCTTCGGCCTTGTTGAGAATGTCGTTTAGGTCTGTTGATACAAGCGTATTTTCATCTTGGTCTAAGCGAGAATACTTAAGAAGATTGTCCAGTAGAAGTTTCATTCTTTTGGACTCTGATTTCACTTCTGTGAGTTGTTGTTGGGTATTGGAGGAACTAACGCTTTTTAGGTGGCTATTAAGGAAACCACTGTAGCGCTCAATCATTCTGAGAGGCTCTCTCAAATCATGTGCGACAACATAGACAAATCTTTCTAAGTCTTCATTGGAGTCCTGGATTTCTTCTTTTTCGATGCTGATGGTTGCTTGTTGGGCATGGAGTAAGTCTCTCTTTTTCAATCGTATTTGATATCTGGTATAACCAATAGCGATTAGAGACAAAAGAAGTACAATAATGGAAACTCCTATTATTAAGTAGAGGTTTTGAAATTCGTTTTGTTGCTGGAGTTGTGCGATGGATTGTTCTTTTCTGCCTTTTTCGAGTTTGTAGTTGATTTGCATTTGGTTGATCAACTCCAAATCATTTTCGTCCATCAAGGAGTTTTTGAGTTGTATGTGTTTTTCTTTGTAAGCAAATGCTTTTTCTGTGTTGCCTGTACTGTCATAGTTCTTGGCAATGGAAAGGTAAAGTTCTTGAAGTCTGGGAGAAGCTCCGATTTCTTCTGCCAATTGAAGGGCAGAAGTCAGGGATTTTAGCGACTGTTGGGTGTTGTTTTGTATGAGGTATAAGTTTCCAATAGCCTCTAAGACAATTATTTGCCCATTTTTATCCTCTATTTCCAGCATTTTTTTGAGAGAACGTTGGAAGTGTTCATTCGCAATGTCGTAATCGCCACACTCTCGGTAGTTTTCACCAACCGTATGAAGGGTGTAGCCAATACCTGCGGGATTTTGAAGTTTTTCGGCGAGTTCGAGTGCGACCAAACTGTACTGCAATGCTCTTTCAACATCATCTAATTTGCTGTAAATACTTCCCAATGCTGCATAGCACCGATAGTACCCGTTCTGATAGTCAATGGATTTCCATATTTGAAGAGCTTCTTCGTAGTGTTTTTTAGCTTCCTCGTAGTTTTGTTGTTGGAAATACATATTCCCGAAAGTGTATTGAGACTTTCCGACACCCAGTAAGTCTTGTAGTTCTTCTCGAATTCGGAGTGCCTTGATTTGGAATTCTGAAGATTTGGGATAGTCTCCCATATAGAGATAGGCAGTTGCCAATTCACCATATATATCGGACATAAAACTATCCGTCAAGGAGCTTTTGTCGCAGTCATTGTCCAATAATATTTTGGAGAGGTAATCAATCGCAAGAGGAAAATTTCCAAGTTTGGTATAAAGGATACCGATATTGTACCTGTTTTTGATTATTTTTTCACTGTTTTTTAAGACTTTGGCAGTCTTCAGTGCTGCAAAATAGCTATCGAGAGCATTGTTGTATTGACTATTTCGGTAATAATATTTTGCAAGTTTTTCGGAAAGTTCGAGGCTATAATCTAAGTTTTCTGGGTTTTCATTCACCAGATTTAGAAGCTCTTCAATCTGCCTGTCATTAATATTGTCAATTATTTCTATGTTTATTTCTTCCGCATATAGATTGACTGTTAATGCGATTAGGCAGATCAGTGTATAGAGTTGTATTGTATAGGATTTGAGAGTCGGCATAATTCTATCAGCGTATTGTCATGTAGACTTAACCATAAATTATACCAAACTTGCATAACTACTTGCTTATTCTTTTTATTTAAGCAGCTTTTCTAATGTTTGCTTGAGGGAGTGTAGGGGTAGGTTGGAGTTTTCGACTGATAGTGAAGTAGAACGTAGTACCATAGCCAAGCTCTGAGGTGAGCCTGATTTCTCCTTTGTGTCGTGTGACTATTTTTTGACACGTAGCCAAACCAATGCCTGTACCTTTGTATTCATTCTGTGTATGTAGGCGTTGGAATATCTCAAAAATTCGTTTTTGATCTTTTGCTGCAATGCCAATGCCATTGTCTTGTATCGAAAAGACGTATTCATCTTCTTTTTTGACGCAGTTTATGTGGATGACAGGGTTCTTATCACCTGTGAATTTTAAGCCATTGCTAATCAAGTTTTGCAGTAAAAGAGTTAAAGTTGTTGGATTGGCGGTAATTCGACTGGGCAAATTTTCTATGATGATTTCTGCCTTTTTTTCTTCGATTACATTGACCAATGAAAGCTTTATATCTTCTATTATCTGTGGTATATTGCAGCTACTTAATTTCCAAGTTGTTTTTCGGCTATCCAGTTTTGCGTAGGATAGGAGGTCAGTGATGAGATTACTCATGCGTAGGATTCCATCAGAAATGTAATAAACGTACTCTTTGCCATCCTCTTTCAAATCGTCTTTGTGTTCAGATTCAATGTTGTCAATCAAACGGTGTATTCGCTTCAATGGAACCTGCAAATCACTGTGTGCAACCGTAGCAAAGTATTCGAGGCTTCGGTTGGATTCTGCCAAAAGTTCTCGTTCTTTCTCTGCTTGAATATTGTTTTGGGTCAATAATTTGTGTTCGAAATGAACCAAACGATTTCGGTTTGTCAATAGTAGACCTATTAGAACCAATACAATGATGACTGCTAAAGACGCTTTTGGATAAAGTTGTTTGATTTCTTGTTTTTGTTGGAGTTCTGCAATGGTCATTTCTTGTTTTTGCAGTTCATGCCTATTTTGCATCGCAATGATGCGATCCGTATTATTGGATTCGATTAATGAATTGTTGAGTGTTAGATATTTGTCTTGATATTCGTATGCAAGTGCTAAATTGGATGTTTTGTCATAGGCTTGATACAGCAATTGGTATATTTCACTCATCAATGGTTTTGTGCCAATAGAAGCAGCAATATCCAATGCTTCCTGAAGTGAGGTAATGGCTTTCGAGTAGGCTTCTTGTTTTATATACAAACTCCCTACGTCTCTCAATACCTTCACCTGACCCATTTTGTTTTCAGCAAGAAGCATTTTCTTCAATGCCTCTTGATATTGAAACATGGCATCTTCAAAACAACCTGTATCCTGATAATATCCTGCAAGATTGTGCGTACCATAAGCAATACCAATGGCATAATTGGCTTCTTTTGCAGCTTGTAGTGCTATTTGACTGTGTTCAAACCATTTGTCATACTCTTGTTTTTTGCCATAAAGAACACCAATGGCATCATTGCAGGTATAAATCCATCCCTTGCTATTCGTTTTTACCCATATTTCCAAAGACTTTTTGTAGTATTTAAGGGATTCATCAAATTGCTTTTGGTGAAAATAAATTCTGCCCATCATGTAGTAAGAATAGCCCCAATGTAAGTTGTCTTTGCTAAGCTCTATTATTTTCAAATGAGAAGTATAGGCCTGTTCGTAATCTCCCATGTGCATATAGATGACTCCTGTCTTTTGCCAACTTTTTATGATGATCTCATAAGAATTGTCGTCCTGTTTTCCAGTAATAATGGCTTTTTTATAGTGAGCAATGGCTTCAGGAAATTTACTCAATTGGGAATAGGCTTCGCCCAACTCGAAGTAAAAGGGAGCGATAAGACCTGGGATATTGGTAGGAGCATCTAAAACCATGTCAAGTCCTTTGTGAAAATACTGAAGAGCCAACTTATAATTAACCTGATGAAAGTAGATTTGCCCTATTTCCTTAGTAATAATAGCAGCGTTTTGTCTATCATTTTCCAGTTCATACTTTGATAAAAGTGTATTTAGACTGTCTAATTTGTTAGATGCAATCGAATAATTGGTACTTATCAATAGAATAAATATCCATAAGGTGTATTTGGGCATGGGCTTAATATTTCAATGTGCAAAAGAAACAATGTGTTAAGGACAATTCTTAAAAGATATAAACTATGTGTTAAGAATTTACTTGTTGCTATTGCAAAAAAAATGCCATTGTCATATTTTGGTGACAATGGCATTCTTAATTAAGTAAGGTTGAGGTGAATATCACCCACCAAACGGAGGAAATGGAGGAGGTGGTGGAGGATCGCCGCTACCGCCTTTTAATACTTGTAAGTCTCTACCTGTTAAGACTGTTACAGTCTTAGACAATTCTTGGAATGTCTTCATAATAAATAAACTTAAATGGTTAAGAAATAAGTAACTAATGGTTATAATACAATATGCCTGTTAAGGTATGTACTCAGTTGAAGGATGGTGGTAAGGATTATGCATAATAATCCCACATCCTTAAATATTCAAAATATTTGGGTAGAAAAAATAGGTATTTCACCAGCATTTTTGCCAGCAAAAAAACAATATTAATGGATTAATAATGGGGTTGGGTAGAAAGACCGATGGGTGAGTGTCTTGCTACAAAGTTATCCTATGTTTCGCGAAACTGCAAATATATTTTTGAAACGGGCATTATTGTAAAAAAAATCCTTTGGATCAGAGGGAGGAGGAGGAGGTTGGTGGTCTCCTTTTTTTAATCCGCCTTTTACGAATTGTAATGCTTCTTTAGAGATAATATCCTTTGAGGATATATGGAGGAATAGGTTGTTTGCTTTTGTCATTGGTCTGGATTTTAATGCTTTGACGAAATTAACAAAAATTTAAAACAAAATAAAGGCTAATTGTTAGATAACGGTTATTTTTTTAATAAATATTTGTAGTAACTTTATAAAAATAAGATTATTTATACTTTTTTTAAGGGGAGTGAATTGCAGTTGTTATCAAGGTTTCACAATTCATGCCAAAATAGACAGGTAATCAGGAGGAAATGGCTTAATGACCAAAGAATGACGAAGCTTGTGGGCAAAAAAAAAGCGCCCGATAATCTTATGAAAGAATTATCGAGCGTCTTTTGTTGATAGTCAAGAATTAAGCAGTGTTTTATGCCTTTGCAGCAGCATAAAGCTTGCCTACTTCATCCCAGTTAATTACGTTGAAAAAAGCAGAAACATAATCAGGGCGACGATTTTGGTAGTTTAGGTAGTATGCGTGTTCCCATACATCTAAGCCAAGAATCGGCTGACCCTTTTGTTCTGCAACATCCATCAATGGATTGTCTTGGTTAGGAGAAGAGGTAACAAACAATTTGCCATCTCCACCTACACACAACCAAGCCCAGCCAGAACCAAATCGAGTACCTGCAGCTTTGCTGAATGCATCTTTGAATGCATCAAAAGAACCCAAATCATTGTTGATGGCATCTGCCAAGTCGCCAGAAGGAGTACCTCCACCAGCAGGAGACATTACACTCCAAAACAAACTGTGGTTGTAAAATCCACCTCCATTGTTGCGAACTCCAGCATTGGTAGAAGCAACACTCAATAATTCTTCGATGGATTTACCTGCAAGGTCTGTACCTTCAATCGCCGCATTCAATTTTTTAGTATAACCTGCATGGTGCTTGTCGTGGTGAATTTCCATCGTGCGAGCATCCAAATGTGGTTCCAAAGCATCAAAAGCATAAGGTAAATCAGGAAGTTGAAAAGCCATATTATAATATTTTATTTTTGTGAATTATTAAACAAAAGTACGTTTTTCTGTAAAATGAAATGTTTTTAGAGGCGTTTTTGTTCAAAGAAAAGCCGAATCATTTGGCTACTCTCGCCTCCCAAAACACCTCCTTTTACCTGTGTTTTCGGGTGTAATGCCTTTAAATTCAGGCTCTCACACCCTCTTTTTTCATCCCAAGCTCCAAAGACTAATCTACCCAATTGCCCCCAATAAATAGCACCCCCACACATCGTACAAGGTTCTAAGCTTACATATAGGGTACAATCTTTGAGATACTTGCTACCCAGATAGCTTGATGCAGCGGTCATTGCCAAAATTTCGGCATGAGCAGTTACGTCTTGCAGTTGTTCTACTTGATTGTGCGCCTTGGCAATGATTGTATTGTTCGCCACAATGATGGCACCAACAGGTATTTCGTCTGCTTCAAAAGCCAATTGTGCTTGTTGAAGGGCAATTCGCATAAAATATTCGTCCGTTAACAACATAGTATTTGAAGGCATTTTGAAGTATAGACAAGAAGAACGGTATCTTAAAAAAGGTTAAAGCAAGAAGATTTTCACCTTTACAGGGAATCATTTCAACCTTTTTTTTTGTAATATCGTTGTATTAAGTAAATAATTTAAAGTTTTGAGGAACCTCAAAACCGATAGTAAGGTGCTATCTAAAGAAACTTTTGAAACCGTGTGCTATGCTTTCAATTAGAAACATTTCAAAAATAAGTTTACAAAGTTTCTTTTGTAAAGAATTGATATTGAAGTGATTTTTTAATTTTTATTCTCATTTTAATTCGTTCCTTAGAATCATTTTACTTCAATTTGTATCGATTTCTTATCAATCCTAAAAATAGTTACATGAGACCATTTATCAACCTATTCCTAAGTCTTTTGTTCTTGACTTCTCTATCCACTTTCGCACAAGACAAATCCAGTGCAGAAAGTTGGACACTCCAACAATGCTTTGATTATGCCGAAAAACACAATATTCAACTCAAGCAGTTGGGGCTTCAAATAAGCTCTGCCGAAGGCAACAAAATGGAGAGTGAATCTGCAAAGCTACCTGATTTGAATGGATTTTTTAACCAATCTATCAATTTAGGTCGAACAGTAGTAAGTGCCACCAACAGCCTCGAAACCATTACGACCAACAACTCCAATCTTGGTTTGAATAGTAATTTTACACTCTATAATGGTGGAAACATCAAACACACCATCGAACAAAGAGATCTTCAAGTAGGTTTGGCAAAATTGCAGGTAGAGGAAGCCAACAACAGCCTTCAATTGCAGATTCTTTCTGCCTATATGCAGGCTCTTTTGGCAGAAGAACAATTGAAAGTACTTCAAAACCAGTCCACGCTGACCAAAGAACAGCGAATGAGAATGAACAAATTGGTAACAGCAGGTGTGCGTGCGCCAAGTGATTTATTAGATTTGGATGCACAGATAGCCAGAGACGATATCAACATTGTCAATGCCGAAAACAATATCAATGCTGCCTACCTAACCATTGCTCAAATATTGGACTATTACAAACCGATTCGCATCATTAAGCCAAACATTGAAGGGCAACTGCCGAGTCAAGACCAGGTGAGTGGAATGAGTCCAGATCAAGTATATGATGCTGCCGTCCGAACCCAACCTCAATTCAAGGTGAGAGATATACAAACCCAGATTGCAGAAAAAAGCCACGATATCGCCAAGGGTTTTGCCCAACCTACCGTTACCTTATTTGCTCGATACAGTACAGATTATTCCAATGCGATTAAAGATTTTTTGGCTACAGGAGAAGTAGAGCAAGTACCTACTGGGTTTAGTACCCTTAGTGGAGAGGGAGTCGTTCTCAATAACCCTATTAGAAATGAGGTCAATATTCCTTATTTTACCCAGCTGGGAGACAATTGGCGAGCATCTGTAGGAGTGAGCGTGAATGTACCGATCTTCAACAATCACCAAGTCAAAAACGGAATCGAACAAGCACGCATCAATATCGAAAATACGGTTTATGCCAAAGATTTGGTCAAAAACCAATTGAGAAGAGATGTTGAACAAGCTTATTTAGATGCGAATGCTACTGCAAAACGCTACAAAGCAAATGAATCCAATATGGCAATTCTTACAAAATCGTTGGCGCAAACAGAACGTCGATTCGAATTGGGTTTGGTCAATGCCTTCGACTACCTCACTGCAAAAAACAACCTTATGGCTGCTGAGTTGAACCTTCAATCAGCCATCTACGAATACATTTTCCGATTGAAAATTTTGGACTTTTACCAAGGGAAAGATTTAGGATTGTAATCGATTGTTAGGGATTTAGCAAATAATAGCCTACACATTTTACTCGTTCTTTTTCCTTTTAGATGCGTTAAAAATTTTGACCATAGTCCTGCTATGCTAAAAATTTTTGTTTTCTTAAAAGTAAAAATAGCTTTATAAAATTTGAGTAGTCTATTTATTTCTACATCCCTTACTTTTGTAAACACAAAAAGATTAGCAAATGAAATACAATACTTCATTTAAGAGTTTTATAAACTTTGTAATACTTTTATTTACAGTGGTGGGTTGCATAAATGAATCTCAATCAGTCAGCTATCAAGTCCCTGAAAATTTAATTGAAGCAGAGAGAATGAAAAAAATATTGATTGATGTGCAGTTGGCAGAAGCATATATTCAAAGCACTAAATCAGATTCTACTGCAAGCAATGTATCTATTGAAGAGTATTACCAACAGATATTCAGCATTCACAGGACTGATTTTGAAGCCTTCCAAAACTCCTTCGAATATTATGCTCATTTTCCAGATAGTCTCCAATTGATGTATGAAGACATGTTGAACACACTTTCTACAATAGAGTCAGAATCGAAGAGTTATATGAAGGCAAGATAAATTTGCCCTAAGAACTCATAATCAGTTTATTGCAAAAAAAGAGTGAATTTATTTATTGCCAATAAGTTACTGAACTTGAGTTTGTATTCTAACTTGGAGTTATTATGATTAGGGCATCAAAAAGTAGCGTGTATCACCAATTTCGATGCACTCAATTTCTTGTTTGAAGCTGAGGTAAATAAAGACTCTTTTGGGCTTTTCTTTTACAAACAATTCAATACGAGAACGAACTGAAGGAAATTCTGCCGAACGGTATTCGTAGGTTTTGGCTTCTTTGATGCTGAATGTTCCTTGTGGAGTGCTACAATTGAATTCGGTGAAACTGATGGTCATAGGGCTTTCCATCGCTACTCGTTCCTCAATCTCACTAAGTGTCAGGTCTTTTATGACCGAAAATGGTTTGACCTCTTTCTTCAATAAGTTGCCATAATGACGCACAAAAAATTTGGATTTAGGGGTAAAGAAATTTTGTTCAGCAGCAAGTGCTTGATCTTCTTTTTCGGCAAGGAAAAAAGTATGTTCACCCAAAGCTCTTGAGTAGAAATAAAGTAGATTGATGTAACTGTCTTGGTCGAGGACTACTTTGAAGCGGGCAGTTTGACCAGCCTTATTCATGAGTTCATAAACATAGCCTACTCGTTCTTTTTCTTTTTGGGTAATGTGAAAAGTACCTAAGTTTTCGACTCCTCTAATAATAATCATTCCTGTTTGTATCGAAACCATCATTTGACCAGCGTCAATAGGAACAATTTCCTTTTGTCCCAATTGATATTTTGCAGGAAAAAAATATTGGTCATCCAATTCATGAATCGTCTTGTAACGATTTTCAGAAACGAAACTATACCGAGGCTCTATCTTTTCCTCCTCCTCTTCTCCTTCCACAACAGCGGGTTCTGACTCTTCACTATTTGGGGTGTTGGGCTGGGCAATAACAGCGTTACTCGAAAATACACATAAAAACAGCAATATAAGAAAGGTAAAATTTAACTGCATTGGAATAAATATATTTAGGCTTGCTTTATAGATATTGTAACGCCGATTAGACTGTACAAAAATACAGATAGTTTAAGATAAATTCAGTGGCATCACCTATTTATTTAACTCAAGAAATATTTATGTAGAAAGACCACAGAATAACACCTTTTTGAGTACTCTGTGGTCTTTATTTATAAAAAATACTTCAGAAAAAAACGAAGTAACAAAATCAATTCTAAATATTGATAAACAGTTGTTTAAAATTGATTTTGCTTTTGTGATTTCTTTTGGAGTCTTTATTGTAACACCTAATTAATCTTGAATCAACAATTGACCTCTTGAAGTCCAATCATCATTAACTTCTACGACATACAAATAAATTCCAGCATCCAAGTTATTACGTGGAATGTATAATTTACTGTCTTCAATGATTTCGTTGAAAACTTCTTGCCCTCTGATACTAAAAACTCTCAATCGGGCATTTTGTTGTTGTAGAATATCCAAATCTACTCCACTTAGTTCGATATTGAAGCCACTGTTTGAAGGGTTAGGATAAGCCAAAACAGACAAGATATTTCCGTCAATGCTTTCTTCAATACCAACAGCAGTCAAATCGGTTACGCCAAAAGCATCCATACCTGCTTCAACAAGATTACCTCCATTTGCAATGCCATCCTCATCAGATGTTTCAAAGCTAATCTGCATATTATCAGTAATTTCGATAAAGTCTTTCACTCTGATTTTGGTTTGATGCCATTGGCTGACAAATGGATCCGCAGCATTCACTGATTCTACCACAACCTCTGTTTTAAATCCATTGCTTAAAGTTACAATCAATTCATCATTGGGTGCGCCTTGTCCTCCTGCATTGGCAAACCAACGGTAATAACTGATTTCAGGATCATCATAAGTACTAAGATCAAAAACAGGAGAAGTAAGACGGGTATAACCTGCATCTACGTCATCCGTACCAACATTTCCAGCAGGTGAATTCCCTGTCACAAAGCAGCTGTTTCCTTCATCTTCTGCTACATCTCTATCAGGATTCATTGTAAAACCATCAGCATTTGTACCATTTGGACTGCCTCTTTCCCAAAGACCTGCGTCAGCTGTACTTTTAACAGTCCATCCCAAATCCGATGAGAAATCATCGTAGTATCCACGATTCAAACCATATACATATTCCTCTGTATCTTCGCTAACAGCAGTATTGGAGGAATTGGATTCATAACCCCATTTTCCGATACTGACATCATAAGACCCTTCCAAAAAATCAGGAATGCTAAACAATCCATTGTCATCACTCATGACTTCAACAGCAAAATCATCCAAGGTAAAAGTAACCGATGCGTCTGCAATCGCTTTTGAAGTTTCTTCATTGATCACCTTTCCATTCAACGTAAAACGTTTTGCCTCATTCAGACTGGCAGACAAACTAACTGTTTCGCCATTTGCAAAAAAGATATTTGGAAAAGAAATGGATTCATAGCCCAATTTAGAAAAAGTAACGGTGTAGAAACCCGCATCTGGAATACCATCTGCATAAGTACCCGAAAAATCTGTTTCAAATTTTGCACCTACTTCTTCAACGGTGATTTTTGCACCTGCAATACTGTTTCCTGTTATATCTGTCACATTTCCTTGAAGGTAACATGCACGAATGTAAGACGGCTGCAACACAAACAAGCCCTCTTCCATATCCGATCCAAGCACAAGACCAGAAGGTAAGTAAGGGTAAACGCCCCAACAACCATTGAAACCATCTCCTTCAAAATCTTTAGAGGTATCATAATTACCTACTTCCACCAAAAAATTAGGATTTGTAGCATCGTGTATCGTCACACCATCTCTATAATAAGACGTTACCAAGAAATCACCTACAACAAATGTATTGTGAGGAATCACATTTTTGCCAGGACTTGACTGAACTCTGTCCACCTCTCGGATATCGGTTACATCAGATATATCGTAAGCAGTAATAAAAGCATCTGCTACCTCGTCTGTTGTGTACATATAGTTTCCGTCATCGGACATCCAATTGTTGTGCGTAAAATTGCTGGGAGTAGAAGTCGTTCCAACAACTTGTGGATTGGATTTGTCAGAAATGTCTACGGCAGATAAAAGACCGTCGTAAATCTCAGAAGACCAAAGCATATCACCTCGCACATACCCATCGTGGATATAACGAGTGTCATAAATGCCCACAATTTGAGGATTAGCAGGAGTTTCATTTAAATCAACAATGATGGCACCTCCAACTCCTACATCGGCTCCAAAAATATATCCAAAGCCATTTTCGTCAATGAAAATGTTGTGAGCAGTATTCATATTGATAGGAAAGTTGGCATCACCTGAGCCATTCCAACGGGCATAAGTTACTTCTGGCAAGTTGGTCACATCAATAATCAATAAACCTTGTGCGCTTTCATTGGTGACATAAATGTAATTGCCCCAAACTTTCATATCGTGCCACAAAGAGTTGGCATCAGGAATCCTTGCTACTTCGATTGGGTTGGCAGGATTCTGCAAGCTTACAATAGAGACTGCTCTATCAAGACCTACAATGGCATACTCTACATCGTTTCGTTTGTCCACATAACCCCATATATCGTTTACCCCTTGATCATAAGATAGTTCGCTGATCAAAAACATATTTTTCTGCGCTTGGGCTTCGCCAAAAAATGAGGTGGCAAAGAAACCAATAAGTAACAAAAATGCAAATCTTTTCATTCGTAAGGATGGTTTGATAATAATATTATAATGATTGAATATCAAAGTTGTGAGATATTTTATTTGTATATGAAATCACACAAATTTACGATTTCTATTGTATATCCATAAGTCTTTTAGCTTGCAAGTGAGTGATTCTTTTTAGTTTCGCAATTTCTATTGAAGTGAAAACAAAGGAACATGAACAATACAAAATATGGAATGGTGGCAGCAGGGCATCAAGAGACTGCAAATGCAGCTTGGGCAATATTGCAGGAAGGAGGGAATGCTTTTGATGCTGCAATTGCAGGAGTGTTGGCGGCTTGTGTGGCAGAGTCAGCTTCTATTTCGATTGGAGGAGGGGGTTTTTTATTGGCGCATCACTCCAATGGGAAACACCGTTTGTATGATTTTTTTACCCAAACACCTAAGCAAAAAAGAAAACACAGGTCGCTCGATTTTTTTCCCGTTCACCTTGACTTCAAAGATACTACGCAGACATTTCATATTGGTTTGGCATCGGCAGCCACGCCAGGCATCATTGCAGGGCTGTACGATGTTCATGCAGAATTGGGAAGTATTCCCTTCAAAGTCATTGCAGAACCTGCTATTCTATTGGCAAAAAACGGTATTGAAGTAGATGATTTCCAAGAGACTTTATTGAAGGTGCTTGAGCCGATTGTATTGGAGTCGGAGGCTGGTAAGAAGGTTTTTTTGAAGGAAGAGGAGACATTGAAGCAAAAAGGAGACAAGTTGCTGATTGAAGGTTTGGCAGATACGCTTTATGTCTTGGCAAATGAAGGGAAAAGAGAATTTTACGAGGGAGAAATTGCGGCTCGCATTTGTAGAGATAGTCAGGAATTGGGAGGGCATTTGAGAAGGGAGGATTTTGAAGACTATAAGGTGATTCACCGAAAAGCATT